>PLQC01000091.1 GCA_003159675.1 Limisphaerales bacterium | reverse complement strand
TTCTATGCCGAACACTATTGGCTACCAGCCTGTTCCGGCCGGCGACTCGCCGGCCGGAACGAGGGAGACACTCTGCGGGTTCAAGGCGGGCTTGGTGGTTGATGGGCCCTGGCTCTTCCGCCCGGCCAGTGGCCGGGCGGTACGGGCGAGTCGCCCATGCCACCCAAAGCGTCTGAAATATCCAAGGCTAGTCCGGGTAGCCGTCGGGATGCCTCTTATGCCAGGCCCAGGCCGTGACGATGATGTCGTCGAGCTTCGGGAATTTCGGTTTCCAACCCAGTTCACGAACCGCCTTGTCCGCGGAAGCGACCAGCCGGGGCGGGTCGCCGGGACGGCGCGGTTTTTCAATGGCGGGGATTGCCTTGCCAGTGGCCCGCTCGCACGCCTGAATGACCTCTCGAACCGAGTAGCCGTCGCCGTTGCCAAGATTGTAAAAGCCCTGTTTGCCGGGCTGCAGTCCGAGAATATGCGCCTGCGCCAGGTCGATGATATGAATGTAATCGCGGATGCAGGTGCCGTCGGGCGTCGGGTAATCGGTCCCATAGATTTCGCAACGGGGTTTGTGGCCGAGGGCGACCGCGAGCACGTTGGGAATGAGGTGGGTTTCGATGCGGTGATGCTCGCCGAACTGTTCGCTTGCGCCGGCGGCGTTGAAATAGCGGAAGGCGATGAACTCAAGCCCGTAAATCTGCCGGTACCATTGCAGGATTTTTTCGAACATCAGCTTGGATTCGCCGTAGGGATTGATGGGGCGCTGAGGCAGCTCCTCGGTCATCGGCACCCGGTCGGGCGGGCCGTAGGTGGCGCAGGTGGAGCTGAAAACAAACTTCTTGATGCCGCACTCGACGGCGGCATCGAGCAGTTTGAGGCCATTGACGACGTTATTGTGGAAATACTTGTTCGGATGGGTCATGGACTCGCCCACCAACGCGCTGGCGGCGAAATGCATGATCGCGTCCGGCTTTGCGGACCGGACCGCCTTCAGGATGTCGCCGGGTTCCTCGGGTTTGCCGGGCAGGAAGCGGGCTCTGGAGTCCACGGCCGATCGATGGCCTTCGGAGAGGTTATCGTAAACCGTGACCTGGTGTCCGGCGTTGAGGAGTTCCTCCGTGCAGACGGAGCCGATGTAACCCGCGCCGCCGGTGACGAGAACATTCATGCGATATGACTATGGGGGGGAGCCGGAAAGTTCAAACAAATTTCCGTTGAAGTCGGCGCGCTCAGCGGGAGCCGAGGTTGAATTCAATCCGCGTGCGCGAGCCGGTCCGGCGGTTGTTGATTTCCATTTCCTCCAATTGCCATTGTCCCCGGACTTTCTTGAGTTCCTTCGGATCGAATTCCTTGAGCACCCCGCCCGCGCCATCGCAGGCCTCGGCGTGCACAATGCCGTCGGTTTCAAGGTCGATCCAGGCAAGGACTTTCGAGCAGCCACCCGGAACAGGCCGGGGGTTGACGCTCTCCAGAACACGACATGACCGGCCGCGGCGCATCTCGGTTTTCAACAGGCGCTGTTCCGGCCAGTGGAAGAATTCCAGACCCAGATCCGCCAGTGAAAAGTCCGAGCCAGCGAAGGCATTGGTCGCGGCTTCGGCGCTTGAAAGAGTCTTCATCGCCGGCGCCGCTGTTCCGGGTGCCGGCGACCGGCCGTAAAGATAGCGATTGGGTCCGTTGGTTGAATGGGTGACGATCAGCTTTTCCGCGCCTGTGGAGTTGCTGGCGAAGTACAGGGACTGCCATGCTCCATCCAGCAGGATGACTTCTGCTTGAACGAAGAACTTTTCAGTCCGTTTGCCGGACCGGATTTCGAGGGTGCCGGTGAAGCGGGAGTTTTCAGCGGGCCTTTGTGAAAGAATCTCCACCGCGAGCGCGCGGCCTCGTGTGGAAGCTTCGGCGGGACTGAGCGTCTTCGGTTGCGATTCCGGGGCGGCGGCTGCGGTGAGGAGCAGGGCGGCGGCTGAGAGCAGCAGACGGACGATCATTTCGAGCTCAAAGTCAGGGGGAGGAGCTCGGAGATGCGCCGCACGAAATGCGCCTGAAGTTTCTTGCGGACCTCCTCGGGCACCTCGGCCCAGTCCGTGCGGTTTTGCTCGGGCAGGACGATCTGTTTGATGCCGAAGCGGGCCGCGGCGAGGACTTTCTCCTTGATGCCGCCGACGCGCAGGACGCGCCCGCGCAGGCTGATTTCGCCCGTCATCGCCACTTCCGACCGCACCCGGTGCCGCGTCAGGAGGGAGGCCAGCGCCACCAGCAGTGTGACCCCCGCGCTGGGGCCGTCCTTTGGCGTCGCGCCCGCCGGCACGTGAATGTGAATGTCGAACTTCCCGTAATCCGTCATGTCGATGCCGAGAGTCGCGGATTGACTGCGCAAATAGCTGAGCGCCGTCTGGGCGCTTTCCTTCATGACTTCGCCCAGCGAACCCGTGAGCAACAGGTTGCCTTTGCCCGGCATCCGCGTCGCTTCGATAAACATGACTTCGCCGCCCACGGGCGTCCACGCCATGCCCGTGGCGATGCCGATTTCCTTGATGATCTCGGCCATTTCCGAAACGAACCGCGCGGAGCCCAGATAATCCTTGAGCAAATCGGGTTTGAGGACGAGCGGCCGGGCGAAATGGCCGTTGCTGACGAGCTTTCGGGTGGCTTTGCGCGTGAGGGCGGCGATTTCGCGCTCCAACTGCCGCACGCCGGCTTCACGTGTGTAATCCTGGATCACGCGCCGGATGGTCGTGTCCGGAATTTTCACCTCCCCCTTGGCCAGCCCGTGCTCCTCGATCTGGCGCGGCACCAGGTAACGCCGGGCGATCTGCAGCTTTTCCGATTCGGTATAGCTGGGCAGTTCGATGACCTCGAGCCGGTCGCGCAACGCGGGATGAATCGGCTCCAGCCAGTTTGCCGTGGTGATGAACAGGACCCGGGACAGATCGAAGGGGATGTCGAGATAATAGTCCGTGAACGTGTTGTTCTGCGCCGGATCGAGCACCTCGAGCAACGCCGCCGCCGGGTCACCGCGAAAATCCGCGCCGACCTTGTCCAGTTCGTCCAGCAAAATGACCGGGTTCCGGCTCTCGATGCGGCGGAGTGTCTGGATGATCCGGCCGGGCATCGCGCCCACATACGTCCGGCGATGGCCCCGGATCTCGGCTTCATCGCGCATGCCGCCGAGGGAGATGCGCGCAAACTTGCGTCCCAGGGCGTCGGCGACGCTCCTGCCCAGGGAGGTCTTCCCCACGCCCGGCGGGCCGACGAGGCAGAGGATGGGCCCCTTGATTTGTTTGCGGCGCTTGATGACCGCCAGGAACTCCAGCAACCGGTCCTTGACCTTCATGAGACCGAAATGTTGCTCGTTCAAAATGCGCTCGGCCTCCTCTAAATCGATTTTGTCATCGGTCTCCTTCTCCCACGGCAAACTGAGAATCCAATCCAGGTAATGGCGGGTGACGGCGTATTCGGCCGCGACGGTCGGCATTTGCTGGAGGCGGTCCACTTCCTGCAGCGCCACCTTCTTGGCTTCGGCCGATAGCGGAGTGCCTTCGATTTTGTCCTGCAGACTCCGGATTTCGCCGAGGTTGGTGTCGGCTTCTCCCAGCTCGCGCTGGATGGCCCGGAGTTGTTCGCGCAGGAAGAAGTCCCGCTGCGTTTTCGAGATCGACGTGGCGACTTCCGACTGGATTTTGGAACTCAGCGTCAGAACCTCGTGCTCGCGATTGAGCATCGGCAGCAGGGCCGACAACCGCTGCTTGACGGACGTGTTTTCGAGCAACGCCTGCCGTTCCTCGAGGCTCAAATTCAGGTTGATGGCGATCAGGTCCGTGAAATGTCCGGGGTTTTCCGTGTTGAGCGCGGCAATCTTGACCTGCTCCGAAAGGGCCGGGGACAGCTTGATAATGTCCTGGAACTGGCCTTGCGCGTTGCGCATCATCGCCGTCAACTCCACCGAGTCTTCCGTGAGATCCTTCATCAACTCGAACTTGGCGCTCAGGTAGGGGGTCGTGCTGGTGTATTCCTTGATGCGGACGCGCCAAAGCCCCTCGACGAGCACCCGCACGGTGTTGTCGGGAAACTTCAGCATCTTCAGAAGGCGCGCGGCGCAACCGACCTCGTGAATCTCATCCGGGGTCGGGTTTTCGGCCTCCGGCTTGCGTTGCAAGGCCACGCCCAACAACCGATCCCCGGCCACGACGTCATCGATCAGCTTGGTGCTTTGCGTCGTTTCGACCAGCAGTGGGGCGACCATCCCAGGAAAAATGACGATGTCCGAGAGCCCGAGAATGGGGATCACCTGCGGGAGGGAATGAGCGGACACGCGCGCCGGGGCCTCTGGATTTCCGGAGGCGCCCAGGATGCTAATAAACTCCGTGTCGGGCGAGGTCATCGGTTGCGTCATGCTGCAAGTTAGATGCCGCCACCCTGGAAAAGATTCAGAGAAAGATTAATTCCCCTCGGCGATAGGCACCTTGGTGCTCTTTGTTTGCGGTTGAGCGAGCGGCACGTCAATGCGCAGGAAACCGTTCAAATAGGCCGCTTTGGCCTGACTCAGATCATAGCCCGGCGGCAATTCCAGCATGCTTTCAAATAGGCCATAGTTGATCTCCATCACCAGAAAACTGCATTTGGGCGCCCGGCAACCGTCCGGTCGAGTGCCGCTGATGCGCAAGCGATTTCCCTCGACCGTAATCTCGAGGTTGTCACTGCGCATGCCCGCCAGCTCCACCTTGACCACCAGTCCGTTGTCCGTGGAATACACGTCTGTGTTGGGCACCCAATGTGCCTTGGCGGAGTCTTCTCGACCTCCGGCGGCAGAACGGGTCACGAAATGCACAGACGAACTCACTTTGCACATGGCCATTCCGGCGGAAAAAGTATCTTAGGCGGGTTGCATACGCAAGCGCTCTGTTAATTCATCTTGACGAGCACTTGAGGACGCTCGCCCTTTCGCGCGCGAAATACCACGGAGTACTGCGGCCCCCGGGGACCGCCACCGCACCCACAATGCGTAGCCCGCTCAAAACTGAATTTGCGGGGGCGAAATCTGTTCCACAACAACATCGTTGCTGCAGCCCCGACAATCATCAACGAAACCAACTTCTGCCAATCCATGATCGCAACATAACCTCAAATTCCCCTCGTGCAACAAATGATTTGGAATTGCGCCTGCACCTGAACTTGGCATCGAGCAGGCAATAACAGAGAGGTCGCTTTTTCAACCTTGAACCTCGGACTCCGTGCCTTAAACTCCCGCTCATGGCTGCGCCGGCCTTCCGCCACACGCATCGAGTCACCTATGCCGAATGCACGCTCGGCAACCACATCTACTATGCCCGTTACCTGGATTTGCTCGAAGCCGCGCGGGGAGAATTCTTCCGGAGCCTCGGGGCAAGCGCCCTGCAGTGGCAGGACCAGGGCGCCGTCTTCCCGGTGATCGAATGCCGGCTCCGCTACCGGGCCCCGGCCCGCTACGATGATGTCCTGTCAATCGAAGTCTGGCCGATCGCAATCGACAAGATCCGGCTGAGTTTTGCCTACCGTGTCTCCAACCAGGCAGACAAGCCAATCCTTGAGGCCGAGACTTTCCACATCTGCGCCGGGCTCGACGAAAAGCCAAAACGCCTGCCGGAAGAACTGGTTGCGAAACTGAGGCCCCATGTCCGGTCCGGTGGTGAACCGGCGTAATCGGTTGGGTCAAGGATGGGCAATGGATGGCTACAAAAAGCCAGAATTGGATATGGCGTGCCCGGGATCCCCCTGATAGCCTTTTGGATGACTGGCCGTTCGAGGCGAAAGTTCTGTCAGGCCTGATTTTCCGAACCGGCATTGCGGGATCTGTTCCGCCGAACGGTCCGTCCGCACCACGCTGTGAACTGAGAACAACACTTTTAAAACTATGACACAAATCGCACAACTGCTCGGCGACAAGGCGGATTATCTGCTCGGTTTCAAGAATCCGAAAATTTCGAAGGAACGCCTGCACCTTCCGGGACCGGACTTCGTCGATAGAATCTTTGCTCTGTCGGATCGGAACAATCGCGTGCTGGTCAACCTGCAGCGCATCTTCGGCCACGGCCGGCTCGCCGGCACGGGTTACGTTTCCATCCTGCCCGTCGATCAGGGGATCGAACATTCGGGCGGAGCCAGTTTTGCCAAGAACCCGGATTACTTCGACGCGGAGAATATCGTGAAGCTGGCCCTGGAAGGCGGCTGCAACGCCGTCGCCTCCACGTACGGCGTCCTCGGCGCGGTCGCGCGCAAATACGCCCACAAGATTCCGTTTCTGGTGAAAATCAACCACAACGAACTGCTCACCTACCCCAACAAGGCGGACCAGCTCCTTTACGGCACGGTCAAGGAAGCCTCGGACATGGGCGCCGCCGCCGTCGGAGCGACCATTTATTTCGGTTCGGCGGAAAGCGGCCGTCAGATTGTCGAAGTCGCGCAGGCGTTCGCCCTGGCGCATGAACTGGGCATGGCGACCGTGCTCTGGTGCTACCTCCGGAACAACGCGTTCAAGATCAAAGGCCCGGACGGCAAATCCACCGACTATCATGTTTCCGCCGACCTCACCGGCCAGGCCAATCACCTGGGCGTCACGATCCAGGCGGACATCATCAAGCAGAAGCTCCCCGAGAACAATGGCGGGTTCGAGGCTCTGAATACGGGGGGTTCCAGCTATGGAAAATTCGATAAGAAGATTTATACCGATCTTTGCAGCGATCACCCGATCGATCTCTGTCGATACCAGGTGGCCAATTGTTACATGGGCCGCGCCGGTCTGATCAATTCCGGCGGCGAATCCAAGGGCAAGGGCGACCTCGAACAGGCGGTCATGACTGCCGTGGTCAATAAACGCGCCGGCGGCATGGGCCTGATTTCCGGCCGCAAAGCCTTCCAACGCCCCATGAAAGAAGGCATCGCCCTGCTCAACGCCATCCAGGACGTCTACTCAAGCAAAGAGATCACTGTGGCGTAACGAGCCCGATTTTCCAGCCGATCAAGCCGCTCAGTTTCGAGCGGCTTTTTTGCTTTGCATCGCGACCGCGGCTCTGCGGGCCGCAGCGCGTCTTAATTTCGCCGTCGGATCAAACTCCAGAATAGAAAACCCAACCCGCCCAAGGCAGCACTCGCGGGTTCGGGAACCACGGCGACCGTGAAGTTGTCCACCCGGTCAGATCCCGAGGTCCCAACCGTTCCCCCGCCAGCACTGACGGTGGAATCGTCGACCAGCCGGAAAAAGACGGTCGGAGCATTGTTCAGGACTGAAATGGAACTGAGGTCGTCAACAAAGGTATAGAAAGAACTGCGAGTGGTTCCACCCCACGTCGTGTGGGGGGTGCCATTGACCAGGATGGTGTAGTCGCTGCCAAAGGGCGTAAATGTAGTTCCGTCCGTGCTGTACTCCAGAAGGCCTTTGCCCGGTCCCGTGCTGCTGCTCGTTTGGTCCCAGGAAACCTGGATGCCTGTGTGTCCAATCGTGCTGGTCTGGAATTCCCAAAAGTCGCCCACGGTCCATTTCGTGGCGCTGATTGATTCCGGAGAACCTTGCCAGCGGGAGTGGTATATACATCGGAAGTGGCATGCATGCCCGAGGCGGTCCCACTTCCAACGTCCGCAGGGACGCTGAAAAGTGACGTGGAGTTCGTTAACCCAGAAGAGAGGTTCAGCGAATCAAAAGTCCAAACCGTAATCTGGGCTCGGACAGAAGCGGCTGCTCCAAGCAGCCCGCAAAGGGAGAACAAAAGTATCTTCATAACAGCAAATATTTGTCGTTTCTGGCAGCTCTTGGGAATCGAGACTGATTAGCCACATTTATCACACCATAAGCAAGAAAAATCGTCCAAATAAGTATTAGTACGGATATTGCCCGTCTCATTTGGAGTTCCCGAGAAATGGAAATGGGGTTGAGCTGTCGGCACACTACCCGGTTTGGCCATCACGCTCTCAGAATGCGCCCGCTGGACGAGGCATGAGCCCACTTGCCTTGCAAAACATGCTCTCACCGGTAAGGTTGGCCCGGCATGACGGGCGTTGTTGAGGTTTTTGTAGGATTGTTGCTTGCCGTGGCGGCTTTGGCTTTGCTGGCTCGCAAACTCCACATCCCTTATCCGATCCTTTTCGTGATCGGCGGATCGTTGCTCGGTTTGATTCCCAAACTGCCTAAAGTCGGACTGGATCCGGAATTGGTTTTTCTGTTCTTTCTCCCGCCGCTTCTCTTTCCCGCAGCGCTGTTCACATCCTGGCGCGATTTCCGCGCAAACATCCGTCCCATCTCGTTGCTCGCCATCGGCCTCGTCCTGTTCACAACCGTCGCGGTCGCCTTGCTCGCCCACTATTTCATCGGTCTGCCGCTCGCCGTTGGATTTGTTCTGGGCGCGATTGTTTCGCCGCCCGACGCCATCGCGGCGACGGCGATTGCCGAGCGATTAAAAGTTCCTCATCGTATCGTCACAATTCTGGAAGGCGAATGCCTGGTCAACGATGCCACCGCCCTTGTGGCCTACCGTTTCGCGGTGGCAGCCGTCGCCAGCGGCTCCTTCTCGCTGGGCAGAGCGAGCTGGCAATTCTTCATCGTGGGCATCGGTGGGATTCTGATCGGTTTGGCGGTAGGCTGGCTGGCGGAGTGGTTTCACAAGCGGGTGGAGGATGCACCGATCGAAATCACCGTTTCGCTGCTCACACCTTTTGCCGCTTATCTGCCGGCGGAGCGGTTGGGCGTTTCCGGCGTTCTCGCCGTCGTGACGGCCGGCTTTTATCTCGGCTGGCGCACGCCCGAAATCCTGAGCTTCCGGACCCGGCTCCGGGCCGGACCGATCTGGGAAATGGTGGAATTCCTCCTGAACGGTTTTGTCTTCATCCTCATCGGACTTCAATTGCCCGAAGTGCTGCGCGGGTTGTCCGCCCATTCCATTCCCATTCACCGGCTCGTTTGGTACGCGCTCGAGATCAGCCTGGCGGTGATTCTCATCCGTGTTGTCTGGGTTTTCCCCGCCGCCTATCTCCCGCGGCTGCTCTTCAAGAAAATCCGCGAAAAGGATCCCTATCCCTCCTGGCGCCACGTCATCCTGGTTGCATGGACGGGAATGCGCGGAGTGGTTTCCCTCGCCGCAGCATTGGCGCTGCCGCTCACCATTCAAAACGGCTCACCCTTTCCGAGCCGCGATTTGATTCTGTTCCTTGTCTTCATCGTGATCCTGGCAACCCTCGTGGGGCAAGGCTTGAGCCTCCCCGTCCTCATCCGCTGTCTCGGCATCAAGGATGATGGAGCCGTTGAAAAGGAAGAACGCGAAGCCCGGCTCAAGGCGAATCAAGCCGCCCTGGCCTGGCTCGAGGAAATCCGTGAGCCGAGTTTGGCGAAGGGGGACGCACTCGAACGGTTGCATATCGAATACGAGGACCGCATCCGCCAATTGGAAGCGCGCGAACCGGGAAATTCGGATGCGGCGCAGCGCCTCTATTCATCCGAATTCGAAACCCTGTCGTTTGAAGTCCTGCGGGAAGAGCGGAAGACCATCCTTCAACTCCGGAACGAGAGCGTCATCAGTGATGAAGTCCTGCGTCGCATCCAGCGGGACATTGACCTGGCGGAAGCCCGGTTGCGGCATCAGCGGTGAATACGCCGCCGTTACGGTCCCAGGACGGCGCGATAGAATTGTTTGGTATAATTCGAAGCGGAGGAATCCGTGAAGTCGTAGATCGTCGCGCTGTTGGTCAGCAATGGCGTCCATCCACCCAGGTTCGTCGAGCTTTGAATGATGTAACTCTGGCCGCTGGTGCCGCTGACGCGGAACCGGAACTGGCCGTTCGTCACCCACCCGGACCGCGTGAGCTGCAGGTGCGGCGGCGGGTAAAAGTTCAGTTGATCGTTCCAACGCCCGATGAACATGGACGGCTTATCGCCGGCGAAAATAAACATCCCGCCGACGTAGAGGCCGTTGCCCTTGAAGGCCAGAGCCCTGGCGGAGGACGTTCCGGGATTCATGATGAGGCCGCTGCCCAGGCCGTACCAGTTGGCGCCGTCCCACATGGCAATCCCGGGCGCAAGGACCGCGCCCGCGTTGGTGAACGTGCCGCCGACGTACACGTTGTTCCCGTTCAACGCAACCACCATGGCGGCGGCGCCGGAACTGTTGCCGACAAGACCACTGCCCAGGGCCGACCACGAGGAGCCGTCCCACTTTGCAATCCGATTCGCCGAAACACCGCCCGCCGTGGTGAAGTTGCCGCAGGCGTACACCACTCCGTTGCTGGCGGCGATGGCGCTGACCATGTTGTTGAGGCCGCTGCCCAGCGCGCTCCAGGCGGCGCCATCCCACTTCGCGATGTAGTTGGCGCTCACGCCGAGGATGCTGGTGAAACTGCCTCCGATATAAACGGCGGATCCATCGACGGCGATGGCGTTGACCGAGCGGCTGCCGCCGCTCAATGGGCCAACGCTCCCCCACCCGGATCCGTTCCAGTATGCGAAGCCGGGAGTCGTTATCCCGCCGATGTTTGTGAAAGTCCCGCCCACATAAAGAGAACTCCCGCTCACCGCCAATGCGCTCACGGGAGCGTCCGCGCCCGATCCCAGGGCCGACCAGGAGTTCCCATCCCATCGCGCGATGCCGCTCGCCGCCACGCCGCCGGCATTGGTGAAATTACCGCCCGCATACAAGTTCTTGCCGGACCGTGCCAGGGCTCGGATAGACGGCGTGCTCGAACTGAGTCCGCCGAGCATTCCGCCGGCCAACGTGGACCAATTGGTCCCGTCCCATTTTGCAATCGCGTTTACGATCTGGTCTCCCGCCTCGCTGAAGATTCCACCGGCATAGACGTTCGTGCCGTCCGACAGCAGCGCCGAGACAGTGCCGACGAAATGGGTCAGCCCCTTGCTTACGCTCCCACCCAAGCCGAACCAGTTTGTGCCGTCCCAAACCGCGACATGGCTGGCGCCGATGCCGCCGACCTGGTTGAAATTTCCCGCCGCGACCAGCCGGCCCTTCGAGTCAAACCCCATTTTGTATATGCCCGGCGAAGCCGCGACGCCGAAACCCGACAGGCCCGCGCCCAACGCGGACCAACTTGCCCCATTCCATCGGGCGATACGGCTGGCGCTGATGCCGGCAATCGTCGTGAAGTCGCCGCCCACGTAGATATTTGTCCCGTCGGAAAGAAGATCGCGCACGGCGCGGTCCGTGTTGACCCAGGCCGACCAACTGCTGCCGTCCCAGACGGCGAGATTCGTGAACGTGGTTCCGCTGAAATTGGTGAACGCTCCGCCCGCATACAACTTGTTTCCCTGATAGAGCAGGGTCCACAGGTTTCCCCTGATGCCCGAACCCAGCGCAAACCACGAACTGCCGTTCCACCCCGCCACGTTCGTGGTGTTGATCCCTGCCACGCCCGTGAACATTCCGGCGACAAACACGTTGGTCCCGTCCGACCCCACTGAATACACCACGGGCAAAGAGCCCGCGAAATCTCCCGGTATCAGGGACCAATTCGTGGCATCCCACCGCGCAAGGCAGCTGTAGGTCGGGCCGTTGGTGTTCGCAACAAAAATGCCCCCCGCGTAAAGATTCGTGCCGACCGCTTTGAGCGAAAACACATACCCGGGCAAACCGCTGCCCATGGGATACCAACTCGACCCGTCCCATCGCGCGATGTCCATGGCGCCGGAGTTGTCCGCGTTCGTGAAATTGCCGCCCGCATAAAGATTGGTGCCCCATGCCGCCAATGCCCATACATACAAACTGCCGTCCGTCGGCATGCCGTTGTTCAGCGCAAACCAATTTGTCCCGTCAAAGCCCGCGATCAGGTTCGCCCGGGTGTTTCCCGCAGCCGTAAAAGTTCCCCCCACGTACATGTTGCCGCGGTACTGGGCAAGGGCCGACAATGGATCACTCGTGCCTACGGGTCCGAAACGATAGTCCCAATGTTCGTCCCCGGGCACAGCCGCGGACAGGGGAAGAAGGTTGAACATTAAACCGCACACGGATCCAAGGCACACCATCACGGGAAGGATAGAAGTCGAAGCGCGCATTGCTTTCTCCTGTTGACCGAATTGGTTCCTGCGAGGCGCAGTATATAAAAGAACCAACCCGCATTTCAAGGAAAAACCGGAGGCGGCTCGGGGGAAGGTGGTGTAAGAGTTGTTGTGT
>PLQC01000017.1 GCA_003159675.1 Limisphaerales bacterium | reverse complement strand
TTTACGATTGACGATTGACGCGCCAATGACGGCGCCAATGATGTGAGCGTTCGTAAATCGTAAATCAAATATCGTAAATCGAAAATGCTTTCCAGTTTCCAATCGTGGATCGCGCTTGCCGTTGGCGGGCTGCTGGGATTCCTCTTCGGCTGGCTCTTGCGGTCGTCGCGGCATTCTGCTGGACCGGCCGACAGCGGGATCGAACAGGAATTGCGCCGGCAACTGGCTCAACGCGAATCGGACTTGGGGCATTTGCGGGGGCAATTGACCGAGACGGCCAACGCCCGGGCGGCGGCGGAAGCCCGGGAAGCCGGCGCGGAGAAGCTCCTGGCCGAGCAGCGCGCCGTGCATGAACACGCGTCGTTGGAGTTGAAGGAGATGCAGGCAAAAGCGCTCGCGGATTTGCGCGATGCCTTCAAGGCATTGAGTTCCGACGCGCTCAAGCAGACGCAGCCGGAGTTTCTGCGGCTGGCCGAGCAAAGTTTCGGCAAGTTCCAGGAATCTGCCAAAGGCGATCTGGCGCAACGGCAAGAGGCCATCAAGGGAATGGTCGAACCGCTCAAACAGCAATTGGAGACTTACCAGAAGCGGCTGCAGCAGAGTGAAACCGCGCAGGCTACAACGATCGGCGAAGTCAGAAAACAACTGGAAACTCTGGCCCAATCCAGTCAATCGCTCGCGCAGGAGACGCAGCAATTCCGCATGGTGCTTCATTCCAACCAAGCGCGCGGGCGCTGGGGCGAAGAGACGTTGCGCCGCGTCGTGGAAGTTGCCGGCATGAGCGCGCATTGCGATTTCACCGAGCAGGCGCAATCCGACGACAAAAAACCCGATTTGATCGTTCGCTTGCCCGGCGACCGCATAATCATAGTGGACGCCAAAGTGCCGGATCTGGATTTCCTCAACGCCGTGGACACCGCGGAGCCGGCCAAGCGCGCAGACGCGCTAGCCGCTCACGCAACCAAACTCAAGACGACGATCAAGGCGCTGGCAGACCGCGATTATCCGAGCCAGTTTCCGAACGCGTTGGATTACGTGGTCCTGTTTATGCCCGCAGAATCGTTGTTCAGCGCCGCGCTGGAGGGTGACCGTGATTTGATGGTTTGGGCGCAGAGCAAGCGCATCATTCTGGCAACACCGTCGTCGCTCATCGCCATTCTGCGTTCGGTGAGTTTGAGCTGGCATCAGCACGCGCAGACCGAAAATGCGCAGGCCATTGCGGAAGCAGCACAGCAATTCTTTGAGCGCATAGTCACATTTACCGAGCATCTGGGAAAAATTGGTGCCGGCCTGGAAACAGCCAACAAGGCTTTCAACCAGGCTGTGGGCAGTTACGAATCCCGCATCAAACCGTCCGGTGAAAAACTGCTCAAGCTCGGCGGCGGCACGCCGGGAAAGGAACTGGCGGACGTGCAGCCGCTGGATACGACGTTGCGTTTGCCTCCCGCCAATTGACGGCCTGGTTGGAGGCAATTCCCTACGGTTTTCGGTCGAAGAACGGATTTTTCCCCGTCACGCTGAGTGGAATTCCGAGCGCCTGTTTCACTCCCTTGCCAAGCAATCCCATGTCCAGGCAGGCTCGGCCGATGGAATACATCATCCGGTTGTCGATATGAAAGCGCCCGGCGACTTCGGCGGCCGAGGCGGCGGCGATGCCGAGGTCGATCGAGTTGAAGGCGCACGCGCCGCCGCCGTGCTCCAACTCGTCACAGGTCGGCTTGCCGCAGAAACCGCAGTTCAAGCCGGCGGTGTTGGATTCCACGCCGATCAATACCACGGCGGAGGCGGCTTCGATATTGCCGGCATCCCGCCCGATGCTGGGGCGGTTTTCATCGGCGGCGATCCCGCGCATTTTGGCAATGAGCTTCCGCTTTGAGGCCTCGTCGTCAACCGTCAGCGTCCTGATGTTGTCGATCCCGCGCGTTTTGGGCGCCGTGCGAGCGGCGGCCATCATGAGCGCGGCGACCTGATGGGCGGCCTGGTTCTCCATTTCAATTGAAGTTTTCATCGATTCACCGAGGTTCGAAGTTTATGCCCGGCCCGGTCAGGCAACAAACAAATAACGAGTGCCGGAGGCGGGCCGCGGACGGAGTCTGAATATGGCGGTTCATTCAATGAAAAAACCCGGAGAACGAATCTCCGGGTTTTTATGAAAGACTGGCGGCTACCTACTCTCGCAGAACCTATAGGACTACTACCATCGGCAAGACTGCGTTTGACGGCCGTGTTCGGAATGGGAACGGGTCGGACCACAGCTTTATGGCCACCAAAAATGCTTCGCTAAATCGTGAAAAGTTGCACCATTAAACCGGAGGTTGCGCTCGCGCGGCGCCGATCCAACGATTCAACGCATTTGACGATTCAACGCTATTTTAAAGATCGTGTCCGAAACAGGATTCGGGGTTCTCTGAAAACTACACACAGGATTCGTCGGGCATTCCCAATTCGCGAGTTCAAATCGCTGATCTTACGCTTTCAGTTCGCAAACCGAGGTTCGCGGCTTCAAGCAAAGAAAAAAGCGATCAAGCCTCACGACCGATTAGTACTGGTCGGCTGAATGGATCACTCCACTTACACGTCCAGCCTATCAACCCGGTGGTCTGCCGGGGGTCTTTAGGGACTTGCGTCCGGGAAACATTATCTTGGGAGGAGCTTGGCACTTAGATGCTTTCAGCGCTTATCTCTTCCGCACATGGCTACGCAGCGATGCCCCTGACGGAACAACTGCCACACCAGAAGTGCGTCTAACCCGGTCCTCTCGTACTAAGGTTAGAACCCCTCAAGTTTCCTGCGC
>PLQC01000087.1 GCA_003159675.1 Limisphaerales bacterium | reverse complement strand
CAACCCGCACTATGCCGAACACAATTGGCGACTCGCCCGTGCCGGCCGGCCACCGGCCGGGCGGAAGATCGCGGGACAAGAATCACACGAGGCGGTTTGGGTTTCCAGGGCGTTGTTCCTTTCCGTCCGGCGAGTCGCCGGACGGGACAGGCGGGTCGCCTGTTCTACCCATTTCTATTCTCACACGTATGGTCCAAATCAGGGGTTGGCCACTTCGAGCCGGAGGGCGTCGTACATCACTTCTCCTGGAACTCCCTTTCGTTGTGCATCCGCGGGAAAGGGTTTGGCCTCGGCATGGCCGAGCGTGATCTCGTTCCGGCCCGGGCGCAGAAGGGCGGCATCGAACGGGACGCAAACCACGTTATAGCGGCTGTCCTCATCGCCGCTGCGATAGCCGGCGGCGCCGCTTTTGGCCAGATGCACGACCAAAACTTCCCGCCCGTTCACTTTCACTTCCAGGTTCGTGACCTTGCCATGCGGCGGGTTCACGGAGGCAAACCCGAGCGTCAGCGTGGCGTTGCCCTTGCAGGAATTCGTGAGATCGAACCGGATCGTCCAGCAGGGCTTCCTGCTGTACCAGGCCCACTGCGCGAAATTCCAGTCCTCTCGTTCCTTGCTCTTGCCGACGTCGAACGTGACATCCTCCGGAAACTCTCGGGGATAGCGCAGGAAGTTTTCGTAGTGGCGGTAATTGTCGCCGCCCTTGAATTCACCCGCGGAACGGTCGGCGACGCCGATCTGCCAGAGCGTGCGACCGTGCTTCACCGGCTGCCAGGTCAGCTCGCCCAGATCTGTTCCTCCCGCTTTGACCTCGACGTTTGGCACGCGGAATTCGTCAAATTGGTTTGCGCCGGCAAACACCAGCGCATAGCAGCCGGGCCGGAGGTTGCTTAAAACAAACCGCCCTTCGGGACCGACCCGCGCCCAATAGTCATAGCCCTTGATGACCTGCGTCCAGTCTTCATCCGGGGGGACGAGCATGGCCCAGGCGCCGCGCGCATCGGTTCCGTCCGCCAGCGTCACCCTGCCGCTGACCGTTCCGCGTTCCGTCGGGTAATCAGCGCGTTTCAACCAGACGTAAGGCCACGTTGCGACCTCTGTCTCCGCGCGTTGCTTCGCGTCTTCCCACAGGGCCTTCACGGAAGCGCCCTGGTTGAAATAAACAAACACCGGACCGTAAACCTTGTCCCACGGCTCGTCTGCCTTGAACCGCAACCCGCCGGAGCCGAAGTGGCCGCCCACCAACATGGCCAGCAGCGTGTTGTCCTTGTGAACGGTCAATTCCTGCTTGAATGGGCCGCCGCCGATGAATTCATTGCTGGCGAATATCATCCAGATTCCAAGGCCGTGCCCGGCCATGCCGTGAACATGATGATCGGCCAGAAACGCGGCGTTGTTGTATTTGGTGTAGTAGCTTCCATCCTCGAGCAACCAGGTGGCGTTCTGGACTTCCCGCACGATGCCGGCGACGGGGAAGGGCCCCTTGCGGTCATCATCCACAACGTGATGCGTAAAGATCTGCGTTCCGGGCACGCCCTTGATCACGAAACGAGTTTCGCCGATTCCGCCAGCCGCCATGCCGGGTCCATGCCGATAAACGGCATAGAGATAAAAACCGGGTTGGCCGCGCGGCAGGACCAGATGCATCTCGGACTCAAACGGAAAGCGGGAACTGGGTTTGCCGGCCAGGACCACTTCCGCCATGTCCGGCCCGGCGCGAACAATCTGACAGTCCGCGTCCGCCACCGGATGGACCCGCCCCCCGTCGGCATCGAAGTACAAGGAATCTCGTCCGCTGCACATTTCGATGCATTGGCCATCGTCGCGCCGGAACTGGATGGATGAGATCCGGCCACCGCGCTTCGCCAGCGTCAGGGAAACGATTCCGTTGTCCAATGTGACGGCGTTGTCGCGTTCGGAAACCTTGGCTGGAGAGGGCGTCGGCGCCGACAATTCACGATTTGCGGCCCTCGTGCTGGTCTGTGAATCGCCGGCCGTGCCGGGCGGCGGCGCAGGCGGCCCGGGACCGGCCAGGAGAAATGCCGCCAATGGACAGTCCTTCAGTTCACGCAGGCCTTCGACGACCGACTCGGCGTTCAGTTCCGCGCCGGCGGGACTGGTGTGGGTGTTGTCGGCCGGCGTGAAATACTTCGATTTGATGTCCGCTGGCGCCATGCTGGCGTAGCGGCTCATGATGATGCGATTTAAATTGATGAAAAAGGCCTTCTGGCTTTCGGCGACCTCGGCGGCCCAGGTCACGTAGTTGTTTGTCTCGATGTCGCCCGGCTGGACCGGTTGCTTCGGAAAACGAGGCACGGACGAGAGAACGATGGGTGTCATTCCTCTGGCGCGCGCGTCCGTGATGTAACGGCGCATATACCAGCCGTAAGTGTGGACGACTTCCCGTTTCCGCAGGATGGGATTGTAAATCTCGCGGTTTTCATCGCCGATGCCGGGAATGGTTCCCCGGGCTCGATTCGTGTCGTCGAGCGGCCCGGCGTCGTTATGGCCAAATTGCATCAGGACAAAATCCCCGGGCCGGGTCGCCACCAGCACCTTGTCCCACAGACCCTCCGTCTGGAACGTGCGGCTGCTGCAGCCGGCGCGCGCGTGGTTTTCGACGTTGATTTTTGAGGAATCAAACAGGCGCGCGATGGGGTCGCCCCAGCCCATTTGCCCTTTTGTGCCGGTCTTGACCGTCGAATCACCGACGATGAAGAGGGTTGGCAGGCGCGATTCCACAGCCGCCGGCGCAGTCGGAGACGCGATGGTCGTTTCGATCGCGCCGGTATCGGACGGGGCCGAAAAGAGGCTGACGACAACCAGCGCGAGGCCCGGCAGACGCGTCCGGGAATTCCGGCAAAGCGCTTTGTACATCCCGGTCGATGCGGTCATATGACGGGTCTCATTCTTTGCTTTTCGCCCGGTGAAAGCAATTCAGACCGTGGCACCGCGCCGGGCGCATCCAGACATTGCCCCCGATTGCAAACAGGCCGGGGCGCGGCGTTCACGCTGCTTCGTCGTTCGGAAGCCCACAGGTCAATCGTTTCGTCTCTGCCCGCTCGGACGCTGAAGCGGGCTGAAGGCCGCGCGCCGGGGGCTGTGTGTGGATGCGCACACCCTGACACCCTGGCGCCCCGCCGGAATTTGTTCGCAGGGACCGGCTTTTTCCAATATGCTGGCTGGATGTCGATAACGGCAGGAACAGGTGGAATGGCGGGTCGGGCAGGTTTGCCGCAACTTTCCTCCGTTTCCAGCGTTTCATCGTCTCACAGACCCATGACACCCAGCACTCCCCACGAGGCGCGAGAGATTTACCGGACGATTGCCGCCAACATCGGCAAAGTGATGAAGGGCCAGACCGAATCCACCCGCAAGCTGCTGGCCGCCCTGGCGAGCGGCGGGCATGTGTTGCTGGAAGATTTTCCCGGCACGGGCAAGACGACGCTCGCCAAGGCCCTCGCCCGATCCATCGACGCGCGTTTCAAGCGCGTCCAGTTCACGCCCGACCTGTTGCCGTCGGATATTCTCGGCGTGTCCATCTTCGACCAGCGCGAGCAGCAGTTCCATTTTCATGAGGGCCCCGTGTTCACGAACATCCTGCTGGCCGACGAAATCAACCGCGCCTCGCCGCGGACGCAATCCGCGCTGCTGGAAGCGATGGGCGAGAACCAGGTGAGCGTGGACGGCGAGCCGCGCAACCTGACGGAGATGTTCTTTGTGATCGCGACGCAGAACCCGGTGGAATTCCGGGGCACGTATCCGCTGCCCGAGGCGCAAATGGACCGGTTTGCGATGCAATTCACGCTTGGGTACGTGCAACCGGCGGAGGAAGTCGCCATTCTCACCGCGCAGGAGCACAACCATCCGCTGGATGAACTGAAGCCCTGCGCCACGCTCGAGGACGTCCTGGCGCTGCGGCACGCCGTGGCGAACGTGCGCATCAGCGAGGAACTCAAGCGGTACGTCGTGGACCTCGTGGGCGCCACCCGCACCGTCACCGGCGTCCAACTGGGCGCCAGCCCCCGCGCCTCCCTTTCGCTGATGAAGGCCGCCCAGGCCCTGGCGCTGTTCGACGGACTGGACTTCGTGACGCCGGAACAGATCCAGGAGCTGGCGGTCTCCGTGGTCGCGCACCGGATTGTCATGGAACCGCAGGCCCGTTTTTCAGGACAGACCACCCGCGCCGCGGTGGAGACAGTGATCAAAAAACTCAAGGTCCCGGCGTGATGAAAAGGCGGAGGGCGGAATGAAGAATGCAGAAATGAAGCCTTCTTGGAACCCCAGGCGAATGGCCGCCTTCCCACTCCGCGTTCCGGCTTTCGCCTTCGACAGGACGATCCTGTGCGTCTGATTTTCAGAATCCTGTATGTCCTCGACCGCATTGTCTTGCGGCTGCGGCATCAAATCCCGCACCGGCTGACCCCGGCCGGCCTGGCGGTGTCGGCAGGATTCATCATCGTGTCCGTGACGGCGCTGGACACCGACAACACGGTCGCGTACCAAGCTTTCATTCTGCTGCTGCTGCTGCTGCTGGTCTCTTTTCCTTTTGTTTTTTTCTTCAAAGGGCGATTCCTCGCCGTCCGTTCGTTGCCGAGGTTCGGCACCGTCGGACACCCCTTCAGCTATCGGGTCGTTGTGACCAATCTGACGCCGAAAACGCAAAGAGGTCTGACCCTCCTGGAGAACACTTTGGATCCGAGGCCGTCCTTCGGGGAGTGGATGAGCGCTGAAGAGGCCGGCCGGAAACGCCACAGCTTCCTGCATCTCAGCGGGCGGCTGGGGGAGATTCCGTTCAAGGTGGCGAGGGTCAAGGAGGCGGAGGTTCCGTCCATCCTGCCGAACAAGGAAGCGGAGGCAACCGTCGAGTTGATGCCGCTGCGCCGGGGCGTCCTGCGATTCCACGGTGTGATCCTGGGGCGGCCGGATCCACTTGGGCTCTTCCGGGCGTTCGCCAAAGTTTCGTTGCCCCAGACTGTGCTCATCCTTCCAAAACGCTATCCACTCCCCCGGATCGCCCTGCCGGGCACCACCAAGTACCAGGAAGGCGGCGTGACGTTTGCATCGAATGTGGGTCAGAGCGAGGAATTTGTGGCCTTGCGCGAGTATCGGCGCGGAGATCCGTTGCGGCACATTCACTGGCGAAGCTGGGCGAAGGCGGGCAAACCCATCGTGAAGGAATTCGAAGACGAGTTTTTCGTCCGGCACGCGCTGGTGCTGGATACGTTTACCGACGATCCTCGGAACGAACTGTTTGAGGAGGCGGTGTCCGTCGCCGCCTCATTTGCCTGCGCAGTTTTGAGCCAGGAATCGCTGCTGGATCTCCTGTTCGTCGAGTCGCAGGCGTACTGCTTCACCGCCGGGCGCGGTCTGTCGCACACCGACCAGATCCTCGAGATCCTCGCCGCCGTTCGGCCCTCTGGACAGAAGCGGATACGCACGCTCGAAAGCCTGGTGCTGGATCATGCGGCGATGGTGAGCGGATGTGTTTGCGTCCTGCTGGCCTGGGACCCGGCGCGCCAGGACCTCGTGAAAAAGCTCAAGGCGCTCGATGTGCCGGTGCTGGTACTGGTTCTGGCGGAAGCCGGCCGGGCGAAATCGATCGATCCCGGCCCGCTGCGAGGAGGACCGGTCCGGTTTCAGGTGTTGGAAGTCGGACGGATCGAGGAGGACCTGGCGAACATCGGATGAAACCGCCTCCCTTATTGCTGGGTGCCGCGTTGCTATTCTGGGGCTGGCAGACCGGATTTCTCATCCCGGGCGCGCTCATGGCCGCCCTGCTCGAAGGGGCGCGTCTCATCAAAGTGCGCTGGGAGTTGTCAGAGGAGGATTTCAGCCGCCTTTGGGCATTCTGCTCGGTGCTCCTGCTGGCAGCCCTCGTTTTCTCCTTCAACACCTACGTGGGACTCTCGAATTTCACCGGTCGCGGCCGGAATCCAATCCTCTTCCCACAGAATGGCGCGGGCCAAGCCGGCGCGCGAACAGCCATCGCGCTGTTTCGCTGGCTGCCCATCATCTTCTTTCTGTTTGTCGCCGCACAGTCGTACAATTCGAACGAGCAAATCCCGCGGTCCACCCTCCTGAGGATTCTGCGTTGGCGATGGAGGAAGGCGGACAAGCGCGCGTCGCCCGAATTCCCCACCCGGGGCGTGAACGTCGGTTACCCCTATTTCGCCCTCACTCTGTTCGCCGCAAGCAATCATGCCGGAGAGAACAGTCGTTACTTCTTTTGGGGGCTGAGTCTGCTGACGGCCTGGGCGCTGTGGCCGCAGCGATCGCGCCGCTTTGCAACGCTCATTTGGTTCGGGACTTTCACCCTGGTCATCGCGCTCGGCTTTGCCGGGCAGTCGGGCCTCGGCCAGTTCCAAAGTTTCATTGGCGGCCTCAACCCGCAATGGCTGTCCCCCACGTGGGGCCGCCGCGGAACCGATCCGATCCAGAGCAGGACGTGGCTGGGCGAGATCGGTAAACTCAAGCAGTCCGGCACCATTATCATTCGACTCCAACCCGAAATCGGAGCCGCCCCGCCCCTCTTGCGAGAAGCCAGCTACCGCACCTATCGGTTGCAAACCTGGTATTCGGGAAGTGAGTTGCAGAATGGGGCTTTTCCGGGCCGACGGAGAAAATGGCGGGGAATGCTGCAGAGGACCAACGCGACCGCCCTGCCGTTTTTCCGTCCGTGGTTTCGCCGGAACGAGTTTGAACCCCTGATGCCGCAGACGAATGGAACGACCTGGGTGCTGCTGGCGAACAAGACCAACACCAGCCGGGTCCAGATCGCCTGCTATCTCGAAGGACGGACGCAGGAAGCCGAGCCGAGGGGCATGCTGCCGCTGCCGACGGGCTGTTCCCGGCTGGACCGATTGCCCGCGTTCGGGCTCAGGAAGAACGACCTGGGCGCCATTTACGCCGTCGGGCCGGGATTGGTCATGTTCGACGCGTGCTACGGACCGGGGGACACCATCGATTCCCCGCCAGGCACGAACGAGGACCTGGATGTGCCGAACGACGAAAGGCCCGCGCTGGAAAAAGTCGCTGCCGAGCTCGGGGTGGAGGAAAAGGGCAGGGACGAAGTGCTGCGGGCCGTCCAGCGATTTTTCGAGGACCGGTTTGAATATCGGATCTGGCAGGAACCCCCGAAAGACAGCGACACGAAGGAAACGCCGCTGAGTCGGTTTCTACTGCAAACCCACAGCGGCCACTGCGAATACTTCGCCACCGCCACGGTGCTGCTCCTGCGCGAATTGCACATCCAGGCCCGTTACGCGGTCGGTTACGCCGTCCAAGAAACCTCCGGCGACGGATATATCGTGCGCCAACGCGACGCGCACGCGTGGTGCCTGGTGTGGAATGACCGCACGCGGACCTGGGAGGATTTCGACACCACGCCCGGATCGTGGGTGAACGCAGAATCGAGGCGCGCCTCCCCGTGGCAGCGGCTCCTGGATGCCTGGTCGTGGACCGGGTTCGAGCTCGCCAAGTTCCGCTGGGGGCAGAGTCCGCTCCGACAATACCTGCCGATCCTGCTGGTGCCGGTGCTCGCGTTGCTCCTCTACCGGATTCTCTTTCGTCGCGGACGAACGCGAGCGCGCCGCCCGGCCGCGGACACACAACCGCCCGTCGCATGGCCGGGCCGGGACTCCGAGTTTTACCTGGTCGAGCGGAAGCTTGCGGAGGGCGGTGTCTTGCGTCAGCCGAATGAAACCCTCTCCCACTGGCTGCGACGCGCGGCGATGGATCCTGCGGTGGCGGGGGTGAACGGCCCGTTGCGGACATTGTTGCAACTGCACTACCGATACCGCTTCGATCCGCGCAGCCTGGGTCCCACCGATCGCGAAGAGTTGAAGCGCGGAACACATCGAGTGCTGGAAACGCTCAACAGGCAGAACTAGGGCGAAATGCTCCCCTGCTTCACAAATGGCAGTTCCGTGACCCGGGCAATGCTTTCCCCGCCCGCCACCCGCAGCGTCAGTTCCGTCCCGATTCCGTTGACTTCCCTGCGCACATAACCCAGGGCGATGGGAGATCCCAAGGAAGGGGAACTCACCGCGCTCGTCACATACCCCGCCTCCTTGCCGGAGTGGAAGAGCTTGTCTCCTTTCGCCGGCAGATCTTTGAGTTCCGCCTCCAGGCGCAACCCCCGCAGCTCGCGGTTCACGTGGCCGATGCTGTGAATCCGGTTGATGGTTTCCTGCCCGACGTAGCAGCCCTTCCTGTAACTCACGGCCTGGGCCTCAATCCCGCACTCCAGCGGAATGTTGCTTTCATCCATGTCCACGCCGAAGCGAGGGATGCCCGCTTCGATCCGCGCAACTTCAAACGCCTGCCACCCGCAAGCGCAACCGCCCGCGACCTTCGCCGCGTCAACCAGCTCACTCGCGACCGCGCGGAGCGATGCAATCGGCGCGAACACATCAACTCCCTCCGATCCCAGGCGGGGCCGGTTCATCAAATAGAGTTCCCCGAACACCGTGTCGGCGATCCGGACGAAATCGAACGGCTTCGAAGGGAACCCGCCGGACACAGCGAGTCTGCGCAAGATCAGTTCAACCTTCGGTCCCTGGACACTCAACAGCCCGTAATGCGGCGCGACATCGACTACCTGGACGTCGTCGGCCACGATGTATTTCTCGAGTCGCCGGGAGACCGGTTCGGTCAAGCCCGGTTCAAAATCGAGCAGCAGTTCGTCCGTCAGACAATAAACGTTCAGATCGCTCTCCATCTTCCCTTTGGCGGTGACCAGCGCGGCATAACAGCCACACCCCTCGCGCAGGGCCTTGATGTCGTTCGTCACCTGTCCGTGCAGGAACCGGACGCGATCGGCGCCGGTCAGGCAGATTCGCCCGCGATAACTCAGATCCAGAATTCCGGCGCTGTGCCGCAACGCAGCGTGCTCGGCGAGCGGGCTCCCATAATCCATGACGACGTCCATGCCGTGGACATCGCCCATCCGCGCGTTCAAGTTTTTATGGAATTCATGCAGAACCAGGGCGCTCATGTGGCTCCATTGTTCAGGTCGAACCGGCAACGGCAAACATAAATCTTCGGCAACGACACGCCCGGCGGGATTATTCCGATGCGGTCACACCCAG
>PLQC01000127.1 GCA_003159675.1 Limisphaerales bacterium | reverse complement strand
GCTTGTGGATGGGTTACGAACGCAAGCGGGGAAAGCTCGCGG
Source organism: Limisphaerales bacterium (assembly GCA_003159675.1). Taxonomy (GTDB): domain Bacteria; phylum Verrucomicrobiota; class Verrucomicrobiia; order Limisphaerales; family BOG-1460; genus BOG-1460. The sequence continues at coordinate 11,606 of PLQC01000127.1, read as the reverse complement.
AATTCAACGCCCTCCTCCGCGGCGGTTCTCGCGAATGCTTTTCCGAGATTGTGGGGGAGACGGCCATCTTGCCGGCCATCAAGTATGTCATCACGCTCGACACCGACACCCAACTGCCACGTGATGCCGCCCGACAGCTCGTGGGCACGATGGCCCATCCGTTGAACCGTCCGGAGTTCGATGCCGTGCGCGGGATNNCGGGAAGTGTCCGACGTGTATCAGGATGTTTTCCAGGAAGGCTCGTTTATCGGAAAAGGAATTTACGATGTGGATGCCTTCCAGCGAGCCGTGAACGGACGCTTCCCGGAGAATACCGTTCTGAGCCACGACTTGTTGGAAGCGTGTCATGCCCGCTCCGCCCTCGTAAGCGACGTGGAATTCTACGAGGAATATCCTTCCCGCTACAACGTGGACATTGACCGGCGTCACCGTTGGATTCGCGGCGATTGGCAGATCACGCAATGGCTCCTGCCGCGAGTTCCCGGTTCTGACGCCCGTCGCATTGCCAATCCGCTTTCGGTGTTGTCCCAATGGAAGATTTTCGACAACCTGAGGCGCAGTCTCGTCCCCGTTGCCCTGACGCTCTTATTACTGGGCAATTGGCTGCTCCTTCCTGAACTCGGCGGCCTTGGATCGCTGCTGGTCGTTTCGATCATCACGCTCCCAGGATTGTTGTCGGCGTTGGTCAACGTGTTTCGCAAGCCGGCTGATTTGCCGTGGGCGATGCATCTGCGGGGAGTGGCCGGATCGTGCGGCCGGCAGCTCGGCCAGATCTTTCTCACCCTGGCATTTCTACCCTACGACGCCTTCATCAGCCTGGACGCAATTGGAAGGACGCTGCTGCGCCTGCTGGTGACGCACAAACGACTCCTCGAATGGCAAACGTCGGGTGATTCCGAACGGACAACTCGCGCCGACCTCACCGGCTTTTATTCCACCATGTGGATCGCGCCGGTTGTCGCGCTGGCGACCGGACTTTTCCTGGCCATCATGCAGCCGGCCCAATTGTCTTTGGCCCTGCCGATCCTGGGTGTCTGGCTGGCGGCTCCGTGGATCGCCTGGTGGATCAGCCAGCCCATTGAATCTCTGGCGCTGGATTTGACGGCAGAGCAATTGACGTGTCTCGGACACACCGCTCGCAAGACCTGGCATTTTTTCGAAACCTTTGTCACCGCGCAAGAGAACTGGCTGCCGCCGGACAATTTTCAGGAAGTTCCCGCCCCGACGATCGCTTCGCGGACCTCGCCCACGAACATGGGTCTGGCGCTGCTCGCCAATCTGGCCGCCCGGGATTTTGGGTATCTTTCGGTGGGCGGCTTGATTCGACGCACGCAAGACACCTTCGCCACGATGCAACGACTCGATCGGCATCGCGGGCACTTCTATAATTGGTATGAAACACGAACGCTGCGACCCCTCCTTCCGCTTTATGTTTCCAGTGTGGACAGCGGCAACCTTGCGGGACATTTGTTGACGCTCGGCTCCGGACTGAGGGAACAGGCCGATGAAAAAATGTTCACGCCACAGATTTTTGCCGGTCTGCGCGACACGGTGGGCGTCCTGAAAGCACAGGCCGGCGAAAATGTTGCGCTGTCGCAGCTCGACGCCGAATTGGAGACAGCGCCTTCAACTCTGCACGCGGCGTATGCTTTGTTGGAGCGGGCGACGAGCCTTGCGACCCAGATCGCCGCTTCGTTCGCAAACAGAGAGGAAGAACTGAAAGACTGGGGTCAAACTCTGAAGCGCAATTGCGAGGATCATTTGGAAGAATTGCGGTTCCTCGCGCCGTGGCTACGGAACGCGGACAGCCTTGTCCGCGCGAACTCATGGCCCGTGAAGGCCCTCGCGGACAAAGCTGTCCGCGCTCCTGGCGACCTCGCCGAAAAACTCCTTCCACTGGACCAGGCACCCACCTTGCGTGAAGTCTCGATGCTGGATCAATCGCTCAGTCCATTGATTGAAGAAGGCGTTGGCCTCACTGAACTCTCGCGCTGCTTGCGTGAGGCCAGCGACCATGCCCGTCAACGCCTGCTCGCATTGGAAACCCTGGCCAAACAATGCGACGAACTGGCCGCGATGGATTTTACTTTTCTGTTCGATCCAGCGAGGGATTTATTTTCCATCGGGTTCAACGTCACCGAACGCCGGCGTGACGCCAGCTTCTATGATCTGCTGGCCTCGGAGGCGCGCTTGTGCAGCTACGTCGCCATCGCTTTAGGGCAGGTGTCGCAGGACCACTGGTTCTCGATGGGCCGTCTGCTCGTCGCTTCGCGGGGCGAGCCGATACTGGTTTCGTGGAGCGGCTCGATGTTCGAATATCTGATGCCGCTGCTGGTCATGCCCAACTATGAGAACACTTTGCTCGATCACACCTGCAAAGCGGCGGTGCAACAACAAATCGAGTATGGCCAATTGCGCGGCGTGCCGTGGGGCATTTCCGAATCGGGCTACAACCGGACCGACGTTCACCTGAACTACCAATACCGCGCCTTCGGCGTGCCGGGCCTGGGTTTGAAACGAGGATTGGCCGAGGACTTGGTGATCGCTCCTTACGCCACCGCGATGGCGCTGATGATCGCGCCGCGGAAAGCGTGTGAAAACCTGCAACGGCTGGCTGTCGAGGGGCGCGCAGGCGCTTACGGTTTCTACGAAGCGGTGGATTACACGCCATCGCGCCTGCCCCCGGACGAATCAAGCGCCACCATCCGATCTTTCATGGCGCACCATCAAGGGATGAGCTTGCTGGCTCTGGTCAATCTCTTGCGGGAGTACCCCATGCAACGGCGCTTCATGGACTGTCCGTTGCTCAAGGCGACAGACTTGTTGTTGCAGGAGCGTGTGCCCAAGACCACCGCGAGCGTGTTCGCCGACGATTTGAAATTGGAGGAATCGCGGACGTTCGCCGGAAACGGCGAAGCCGTGATGCGCGTCTTCACGAATCCTACACCCCCGGCGCCGGAGGTTCATCTTTTGTCCAACGGTCGCTATCATGTCGCCATCAGCAGCGCCGGTGGCGGCTACAGTCGCTGGCGCGATCTGGCGGTCACCCGCTGGCGCGAGGACGCCACGCGCGATTGCTGGGGAACGTTTGTTTACCTGCGCGATCTGGCGACGGGAGATTTTTGGTCCACCGCGTATCAACCCACCTTGCGCGCGACGAAAGGCTACGAAGCCATCTTCACGCAGGCGCGCGCGGAGTTTCGGCAACGTCATGCCGGCCTCGAAATCCATACCGAGATAAGTGTGTCGCCGGAAGACGACGTGGAGTTGCGGCGCATCACGATCACCAATCGATCACCCGTGACGCGCATCATTGAATTGACCAGCTACGCGGAAGTGGCGCTCGCGATTCCGGCCGCGGATGCGGCGCATCCCGCTTTCAGCAATCTCTTCGTGCAAACAGAATTCGCTCGAACATCTTCCGCCATTCTCTGCACCCGCCGCGCCCGTTCCCCGGAGGAAAAACCGCCGTGGTTGCTGCATCTCATGGTGGGTCAAGGCGGCGAACAGGGTGAAATCTCCTGCGAAACCGATCGCTCCAGATTTATCGGACGCGGCGGAAGCTTGGCCAACCCTGCAGCGATGCAGAGCATTTCGCCATTGTCCAACACCGTCGGCTCCGTGCTCGATCCCATCATTTCGCTGCGGCGCACGGTTTCTTTGCCGCCTCATGAAACCGCCATCGTTGACCTGGTTCTTGGCGTGACAGAAAGCCGGGGAGGCGCGCTGGCGCATGTGGAGAAATATCAAAGCTCCCGCATGGCTGACCGCGCCTTCGATCTGGCGTGGACCCACAGCCAGGTGACGTTGCACCAGCTCAACGCCACGGAGGCGGAGGCTCAACTCTATGGCCGCCTGGCCAGCGCGTTGATTTATGCCGACCCCGCCCGTCGGGCCAACCCCGGCGTGTTGCGCAGCAACCGGCGCGGCCAAAGCGGCCTTTGGAGTTATGGCATTTCGGGCGACGCGCCTCTCGTCCTGCTCCGCATCAGCGACACGGAGAAGATCGAGATCGTTCGGCAGTTGATCCGGGCGCATTCTTACTGGCGCATGAAGGGGCTGACGGTCGAACTGGTTATTTTGAACGAAGACGTTTCGGTTTACCGCCAGTCCCTGCATGACCAAATCACCAGTCTGATTGCTTCGGGAATTGAAGCGCAAATGCTGGACAAGCCGGGCGGCATCTTCGTCAGACGCCTCGAGCAAATTCCCAACGACGATCGCGTGCTGCTGCAATCCGTGGCGCGGATTGTCCTGGACGACGAGAAAGGATCCTTGACGGAGCAACTGGAACATCGAAGTGTTTTGGAGCCCTTGGTCCCAGCCCTGACGCCCACCCGCTCCAGGTCTGCCGATTTGCCCACGCCACTCCCTCAACGCGAGTTGATTTTTCAGAATGGCTTTGGCGGCTTTACCCGCGACGGCCATGAATATGTCATCACCCTTCAGCCCGGCCAGATGACGCCGGCACCGTGGGTCAATGTGCTGGCCAATCCCTATTTCGGGACGGTTATTTCCGAGAGCGGCGCGGCTTACACCTGGGTTGAGAACTCCCATGAATTTCGACTGACGCCCTGGAGCAACGATCCCATCCAGGACACCACCGGGGAGGCCCTTTACATTCGCGATGAGCAGACCGGACAGTTCTGGTCGCCCACGCCGTTGCCCGCGCGCGGCACAACGCCCTATGTCATTCGCCATGGTTTCGGCTACACCGTATTTGAACACACCGAGAACGGCATCACCTCCGAGCTGTGGGTCTATGTGGCGATGGACGCACCGGTGAAGTTCACGGTTTTGAAATTGCGCAACGTCTCGGGGCGTTCGCGCCGCGTGTCGGTCACCGGCTACTGGGAATGGGTGATGGGCGACCTGCGGCAGAAAAGCCTGCTGCACGTGCAAACCGAAGTGGACCTCAAGACCGGCGCGTTGCTGGCGCGCAATTACTACAACACCGAATTCCACGATCGCATCGTGTTCCTTGACGTGAACGATGCAACGCGCACTCTTACCGGAGATCGGAAAGAGTTTATTGGCAGAAACGGAAGCCTGTCGCAGCCGGCGGCACTGAAGCGCGCGCGCCTTTCCGGCAAAGTCGGTGCGGGGCTGGATCCGTGCGGCGCGGTGCAAGTCGCCTTCAATTTGCTGGATGGGCAGGAACATGAAACGAGTTTTCGCCTCGGGGTGGGTCGCAACGCGCCTGAAGTGCAGAATCTTGTCCGGCGCTTTCGCCGGGTGGACGCCAGCCGTGTCGCGCTTGAAGGCGTCTGGGCCTATTGGAATCGGACCCTCGGCGCGGTGAACGTGGACACGCCCAATCCCGCCGTGAATGTGATGGCGAACGGCTGGCTGTTGTATCAGACCCTGAGCTGCCGACTCTGGGGTCGGACTGGGTTTTATCAATCCGGGGGCGCCTACGGATTCCGCGACCAGTTGCAGGACGTGATGGCACTCGTGCATGCCGAACCGGCGCTCACCCGCGAGCACTTGCTCCGCGCCGCCGCGCGCCAATTCCGCGAAGGCGACGTGCAACATTGGTGGCATCCACCGGCCGGGCGCGGTGTGCGGACGCATTGTTCCGATGACTACCTGTGGCTGCCTTACGCCACCTGCCGTTACGTCGCGTGTGTCGCGGATACCGGCGTGCTCGACGAAAAGATTCCCTTCCTTGAAGCCCGGCCGGTCAAGCCGGAGGAGGAAGCTTACTATGATTTGCCGAATCGCTCCGAGGAGTCGGCCACGCTGTACCAACATTGCGTCCGCGCCATCGAGCGCGGACTGAAATTCGGCGAACACGGTCTGCCGCTGATCGGTTGCGGCGACTGGAATGACGGCATGAACCGGGTGGGAAACCAGGGACGCGGTGAAAGTGTCTGGCTGGCTTTCTTCCTTTATGACGTGCTCACCCAGTTTGCACAACTGGCGCGAGCGCACCACGATCCCGCTTTTGCCGAACGCTGCCTCGCCCAAGCGCGGCAACTCCAACAAAACATCGACCAACACGCCTGGGACGGTCAATGGTACCGCCGCGCCTACTTCGACAACGGCGAACCGCTCGGTTCCCAGACCAATCCGGAATGTCAGATTGATTCCCTGCCGCAAAGCTGGTCGGTGATCAGCGGCGCCGGCGATCCGTCCCGCTCGCGCCAGGCGATGCAATCCGTGGATCGGCGCCTGGTCCGCCGCGACGCCGGACTGATTCAATTGTTTGATCCGCCCTTCGACAAATCTCCGCTCAATCCCGGTTATATCAAAGGTTACATTCCTGGCGTGCGCGAGAACGGCGGCCAATACACTCACGCCGCGATTTGGACCGCCATGGCCTTCGCCCTCATGGGAGAAAGCGAACGCGCGTGGAAACTCTTTGCGCTGCTCAATCCCATCCATCACGGCGGGACCCCCCGGCAAATCGCCACCTACAAAGTTGAGCCTTATGTCATCGCCGCGGACGTCTATGCGGTGGCGCCGCACACGGGCCGGGGCGGATGGACCTGGTACACTGGATCTGCCGGCTGGATGTATCGGCTGCTCATCGAAACCCTGCTGGGTGTGAACCTCGCGGGAGATCAACTCCGTCTGACCCCCCGTCTTCCGAAAAGCTGGACGACCTGCAAAATCCATTACCGCTACCGGCAAACGGTTTATCATATCACCATCACCCAACTCGCCGCAGATTCGGCCGACGCGAATCAACTCTTTCTCGACGGAAAAGAACTTGTCGTGAAAACGGTCCCCTTGGTGGACGACCGCCGTGAGCATTCCGTCGAATTGAAAGTCTGGAGTCCGGTGAGCGCCCCCGAAAACCGGAGTGTTCTTCCGACTGCGGTTTGAGCATGCTCACCCTTGTTTGTGCAAACGCGGGTAGCCGAGGCGATTCGCCGGCACCGCCAGGCAGTATTTTCGAGCAGCGCGACCGCCCACGAGACCAGGATCGCCTTCCAGAGCGGCCAGTCGTGGCCGTATTTCAAGTGGCCTTACCAAGCGAAGGTCATGAAGACATTCGACAAAACCAGCAGAAGGATGGTGCTCATGGGGTTGGATTCAGAAATCGTTTATCGCGTGTCTGGATCGCAGGCGGTCGACCAGAGCGCCCGCTGGCGTCTGGGTCAGGATTCCGGCGATTCCGCCGACGGTGAGAGCGATTCCCACGCGCTGCTCGTTCCACCCATATCCCGCGAGGTAGATCGCGAGGAATGGTCCGACTCCGGTCTGGACGTCGGCGAGGAAAAAATTCAACCAGTCCAGACCGCGGAGCGTTCGGGCGGAAGGCGTTTTGGCATCCCCTTCTTTCATGCGTCCGAGTTCCTTCCGCCATCCTTCCGCTCGCGCCGGCGATCTTCCGCCTCGCTCGCGCTGGCTTGTCCGCCCTGGAATGAATCGAAGCGGGGACCGCCGACCGCGGGTGAGTGGTTCCTTGGAAACAGTGCCGGCACGGCTATCCCCTGAAAATGTCGAAGGGCTCGATCTTGAGGACCTTGCGTACCCCGACATAGCTTGAGATTCCGGCGATCAGCACGACCATGCCGAAGGCCAGCCNNTTTGCGCCGATGGCCTTCAGCGCGCCAAATTTCTCCAGGTTTTCGAGGATGAACGTGTAAAAGGTCTGGCCCGAGATCGACAGTCCAACGATAAAGCTGATCACTGTCATCAACAGGATGTTGGTGCCAACACCGGTCTTGTAGGTATAATAGTCAGCGATGCTTTGGTTGAATTCCTTCTTCGTCAGAGCTACATAGCCGAGCTTGGCGACTTTCTGCTTGATCCCTGCCACGGCAGCCTCGCTCTTCGGCTGCGCCAGAACATAGGACATGGTGAAACGCGTCGAAGGGAGGTATTCGATCGCGCGGTTGTAGGTGGTATAGAGGGTTGGCACGCCGTTCAATCCGTTCGAGGCGACCCGGGCGATGCCCACAATCGTGCCGCGGTGATCATTGAGTTCAAAGGAAGTTCCGATCTTCGGGTTCTCCAGCTTCGGGAATTCAGCGTCATCGACTACCAGGAACGTGTTGTCGGCATAGATGTCCTGAATACTGCCCTGTTCAAGTGCGGGACGGCCAAACAGGCTTTCGTCGTCCAGACCGACGACAGTGGCAGCTTGATAGTTACCGCTGTGGAGCTTGATCAGGGCGCCACCGATAAAGAGCGGCACCGCATAGCTGACCTCGTCCATGCTGCGCACCACGTCCAGCACGTAATCAGGCATAGGGATCGGACTGGTGGGAGTATTGACCGACGGGTCCATGATCCACATGTCTGCACCGATATTGGTGACTGTCGAATAGGAGTGGTTGAGGATGCCGGCGAACATCGCGGTCATCATCATCATCAGGAACACAGAAAAGGTAATCCCGATCAACAGCGCGGTGAACTTGGGCTTGTCATTGACCAGCAGCTTGAATCCGATCCGCAGGATGCCACCGTGCTTCATGGCGCCTCGCCTTTGCCCGCCGGGCGTTGCTCGTTCCACCAGCCCCCGCCCAGCGCCACGAACAAGGCGACGGTGTCCTGGTGGCGCTGCGCGACAGCCTGCAGATAGGCGATGGTCGCCTGGTGGAATTGCGCGTCGGCCGCCAACACGTCCAGGTAGGCAACCAAGCCAGCGCGGTAATTAGCCTGCACCAGGTTTAGTGCTTCGCCGGCGGCGCGCTGCGCGTCGATCTGTGCCTGTAGCCCCTCGGCGTCGTGCTCCAGCGCCTTCAAGGAGTCAGCGACTTGCTCGAAGGCGCCCAGCACGGTCTGTCGATAAGTTGCCTGTGACTGCTGGTAGGCGTCGATGGCGGCTCGCCGGACGTACCACAAACTGTTGCCCTGAAAGACTGGAGTCGTGGCCGTCGGGCCGACACTCCAGAACTTGCTGACCGCCGAAAGATTGGCGAGAGTGGTGCTGGCGCCACCGTAAGTGCCGCTCAAGCTGAAGCTGGGGTACATCGCGGCGGTCGCGATGCCGATGTTGGCGCTGGCCACATGCATCAGTGCCTCGGCCGACAGGATGTCGGGACGTTGCCTCACCAGATCGGACGGCAGGCTCACCGGCAGGTCCATCGGCAACGAGAGTCCGGTCAGGTCGATGTCGGGCAGGGTAGCTTTGGAAGGCACCACGCCTTCCAGCGTCGCCAGCAGGTGCGCGGCGTGGCTGGCATTCTGCTCCAAGGGCGCCAGTAAAGCCTGGTTGGCGGCAATCAGGCTGCGGACGCTCAACACGGTCGAATATGGAGCTGTGCCGGCGCGGACCTGCGTTTCGGCGAGGTGAAGTTGCTGGTTCTCCAGGTCGATGAGCTGTTCGGTCGCACGAATCTGTGCCGCATAGGCAGCGCGCGCAATGCTGGTGTTCACGACATTTGCGGACAACGCAATGTAGGCCGCCTTGCTCTCGTAACGCTGGGAGTCGGCCTGGGCCCGCAAGCCTTCCACCGTACGGCGCTTACCACCGAACACGTCGAGCGCGTAGCTGATGGTGCCGCTCGCAGTAAACAGATTGAAAACCGTGCCGGGCGTCTGCGAGCCTTGCTGCAATGGCGCGGTGAGCTGCCGGCTGGCGGATAGTCCAGCCTGGCCTTGCGGGAAGAACACGCCATAACCTGCGCGCAAGTTGTCCTGACTCTGACGCAAGCTGGCCTCGGCCGCCTGGAGGGTCGGATTGTTGGAGATGGCCTGCCGGACAACCGCGTCCAACTGCGCCGACCCGAAAAGCCGCCACCAGTCATTAGTAATTGCAGCGCCGGGCGTGAACTGCTGCGCGTGGCCATCCGCCGCGACCGTGGCTTCAGGTGGCGGCTTGCTCGTATAGCGGTCTGTATCAGGCGGCGCGGGACGAACGAAATCAGGCCCCACTGCGCAGCCGCCAAGCATCGCCATGATCACGCCAAGGCATGCGCCTCGCTGGAGTGATGGTCGAAAGTTGTTCATCGCATTCGCTCTGACGGGTGTCTGCTCGGGCGGAGCGCTATTGCTGCCCTATGTAAACATCCACCAACTGGCCCGGATAGACCGGGACGTCCTTTTTCTCGAACCGGAAAATCACCGGCAGCACCCGCAGATCTACCTGCTCCTGGCGCTCATTAGACAGCTCTATCTTCGGCGAAACATAAGGCTGCACCCGGACGAACTCCAGCGGCACCTTATTAGTGTAGGACCCGCGGATCGACATCTGCGCGCGAATATGCCACGGAGAAGGAAGCTGTGAGACCAGTATCTCGTCAACAAAGCAGCGCACGGCCAGATGGCCCTGGGGCGGTCCCATTATTACTGACGGGTCGAATAACTCCGTGTAAGGGTCATAGGAACCCTGCGACGACACATAGCTACCGACCGCGGCGTTGACGGCCAGTACGACTCCGTCAACCGGTGCTTTGACCGAATAATATTGCAGCAGCGCGTTAGCTGCCTTCAGTGCGGCCGCTGCCTGGTTGACGGTGTCATCCGCAGTATCCAGCACGTCCTTGCTGATCGATTTCGGGTCAATGTCGTAAGAGGCGCGGTCCTTGTCGTACTGGTCGCGGGCCACTTTCAGGTTGGCTTCGGCCAACTCCGTGTTTGCTCTCTGCACGGAATCATCAATGGTGAATAGCGGAGTGCCGGCCGAAACCTGTTGGCCTTCGCGCACCAGCACTTTGATGATCGGGCCGGCAACTTCAGGAAAGATATTGATGTTTTCACCGCTCGATTGGTCGCTCTCGATGATGCCATTGGCATAGATGGCCGACTCGTAAGGACTGCTGACCGGTTTAAACACGGGAGGCTGGGCCTTCCTCTCTATGCCGAAGAGGTAGGCGGCGACCAGCGCGGCCAGGACACCTAATATCGAAAGAGTAAAAATGATTTTGTTTCTGACTTCGCGCTTAGGCTTGGCTACTTTGGCGCCAGGCGATGAGTCGGCTGACTTGGCGTCAGGCTTAGGCTCGGCTGCTTTGGCTTCGGGTGCAGGCTCGGCTGCTTTGGCTTCGGGTGTAGGCTCGGCTGCTTTGGCTTCGGGTGTAGGCTCGGCTTCTTTCATTGGGTACCCTTGTCCGACGCGGTGAGATGCCCATCTTCCATATGGAGGATCCGGTCCGCATACTCGTTGATGCGCGCATCATGGGTGACAATCAGGATGCAGCGCTTCTCATTTAGTATTTTCTGCTTTACGAAGGCGATGATCATCTTCCCGGTGTCACCATCCAGGGAGGCTGTCGGTTCGTCGAGAATCAGGATCTCCGGACTGCTGATGATCGCGCGCGCGATCGCTACGCGCTGTTGCTCGCCGCCCGAGAGCTTCACTGGCAGAATCTCGCCCCGGTCTTTCAGACCGACGATCTCGAGGTATTTTGTTGCCTCGGTGATTGATTCGTCCCAGTCGCGCTGCTTCAGAATCAACGGGATCGCGACATTCTCGGCCGTGGTCAACCGCGGGAAAAGATGGTAGTCCTGGAAGACGAAGCCAATGGTGTTCAGACGGAAATCAGCCAACTGGTCATTGTTCAGAGTCCAGATATCGGCCCCTTTGACTGTCACCTTGCCGGCGTTGGGACGCAGGATGCCGGAAAGCATGCTGAGCATCGTGGTCTTGCCGCTGCCGGAGGGGCCGACGATGAACAACATCTCGCCAAAGTGAGCGACCAGCGCGACAC
>PLQC01000070.1 GCA_003159675.1 Limisphaerales bacterium | reverse complement strand
GCGAGAAGTCTTAATGTTCATATTACTTTACCTTTCTGTTCTAATTTGCGGCGTGAACGCGGCAACAGGCGGGTTTTCAATTAGTGCTGTTTTCGTTCACGTATTGCCTATTGCCACCGCGGGATTGAAGTCAGCAGACGCAGTGCCAACTTCAACCCTGCATTTCCTGGATAAACACCTTACGGGGCATCTGGTTTCGATTAAAGAAAAACCTCGCTCCTCGATTCCTGAATGGGGCTGTTTGCCCGATCCTGGCGTCCATATGCGGACTTTTGTCTCATTCCCGGATTAATGTGCCTGAAATCAGGACACCCTGGGATTCGACCGAAATTGAGGGTGGTTTCGGTGAGCGCCGCAGTGATGTTTTTGTCGCTTCTGCCACCCGCTCCGATTATCTTGCAATCACGAAAAGCGAACTGAAAGAGAAGCACCCATTCTCCGGATGATCCTGTTGCCAAGCACATGAGGAACCTCGTCCAAAGGTGGGTTTGTGTTGCGGCCGTCGCGCTTGCGCTGCTCGCGGCCGCGTGCGTCCGCGCGCGCGCGAACGATTCGCTCTCCTGGAATACAAACCAGGGCCGGGTCACCGCCGACATCCGGTCGCTGAATGTTGAGCACCTTCTCGGGCGTGTGGCCGCGGCAACGGGTTGGCAGGTGTATCTTGAACCCGGAACAACCCGTGACGTCTCCGCGAAATTCAAAGACCTTCCTCCCGGCGATGCGCTGCGCCTGCTGCTGGGCGATCTGAATTTCGCCCTCGTTCCCCGGACCAACGCCGGTCCCCGGCTCTATGTGTTTCGCACTACGCTGGGCAACGCCACGCGACTCATCCGTCCCGCCAACGCGAAAGGCGGGGTCCGGAATACCAGGGCGATCCCAAACGAACTTGTCGTCCGGCTCAAGCCCGGGGCAAAAATCGAAGACATCGCCCGCTTGCTTGGCGCGAAGGTGATTGGCCGCATCGACGGACTCAACGCATACCGACTGCAATTCCAGGATGAAGCCGCGACGGATGCCGCGAGCGCGCAATTGGCCGGAAACTCCGATGTCACCGGCATCGAGTCCAATTACATCGTCGATGCCCCTCCTTCCGCTGTCCAGGTCGATCCGACCGGCGTCCCGCCGGTGCAGTTGAAGCTGGATCCGCCCGGGAGTTCGGGCCGGGTGGTTGTCGGACTGGTTGACACCGCCGTGCAATCGCTGGGCAATGACCTTGATTCGTTCCTGCTCAAGTCGATTTCCGTCGCCGGCGACGCGAATCCCGATCCCAATTCTCCAACTCATGGCACGTCGATGTTTGAAAACATGCTGCGCTCCATCGCAGCGGCGACCGGCGGCAATTCGTCGGTGCAGGTTCTGAGCGTGGACGTTTACGGGCCGAATCCGACGACGAGCACATTTGATGTGGCAGCCGGAATTGTCCAGGCCGTGAACAACGGGGCGAATCCGATCAACCTCAGTCTGGGCAGTCCGGCCGACAGCCAGATTCTGCACGATATCATCGATCAGGCGACTCAGAAGGGCATTGTCGTGGTTGCCGCGGCGGGAAACAACGCTTCCGCGGCGCCATTCTATCCCGCGGCCTACCAGCCTGAAGTTCTCTCGGTCACTGCGAGCGCCGGGAACCAATTGGCGTCCTATGCCGACTATGGCTCCTATGTGGACTCGATAGCGCCTGGGACGGCTCTGGTCGTTTTTGGGAATTCCGCCTATCTCGTGAGCGGCACTTCGTCGTCCGCCTCGTTTGTTTCAGGCCTGACAGCCGCCATTGCCAACTCACAACACATGAGTGTGAGCGCTGCCTCCACGACGGTGTTGAACACCCCCGGTTTGCAATTCAAAGCCCCGAAGTAACGCCTCCACTTGCGGCTTGCGCGCGTCGGGCATCCGGCTAACCTGCCAGCGTGTGGTTTACTGACCAGGACCAACATCTCGACCGCCACTGTTTCCTGCTGGCCGTGGTCATTTATGGGTTTAGTTTGTTTTACTCGGTGTTCCTGTGGCGCAAAGGGTTCCGCCAGGATAACCTGGTGAATTATCTTTTGCTGCTCCTGGCTTGCGCCCTCCATACCGCCGCAATGATGCTTCGCGGTTTCCGTCTCGACCAATGTCCGGTCAACAATCTTTATGAAGCCACCATTTTTATCACCTGGACGATCGTGGTCGCCTATCTCGCCCTGGGCCTCTGGCCGCGGCTGCGATTCCTGGGCGCGTTTGCATCACCCGTGTTGTTTGCCATCGGTGTGTTTGCCTTGATGCCCGCGCTGGATCCGCCGCACGGGCCGAAGCCGGAATTCTCCGGCGTCGGAACCAGCCTGCATGCAACGCTGATTCTGCTCGCTTACGGCGCCTTCGGCCTGGCGGCTGTGGCCGGGGTGATGTTTCTAACCCAGGAGCACGACCTGAAATTCCACAAACTGCGCGCGGTGTTGTCGCTGTTTCCACCCATCCAGCGATTGGAAATGATCACGAGCCGGCTCGTGCTCGCGGGGTTCGTTTTGCTGACCATCGGACTGGCTGTCGGCGGACACCTGCCGCGTCCTCCGGGAGTGCATTTTTATGAAGATCCGAAGGTCGTTTGGTCGGCATTTCTCTGGGTGCTTTACTTGGGCTTGCTCGTGTCCCGCTGGCGGTTTGCACAATCCGGACGGCGCTTTGCGGTGGGTGTCATCGGCGCATTCGCCTTTCTCGTCCTGACCTTTTGGGGAACCACCCTGCTTTCACCCCTTCATAACCCATGAACCGGATAGGTCGAGAATCGAGGGGTAAGAATCCGGGATTCTGTCGCGCGAAAGCACTCGCCGGAAGCGCGCCCCGACTCAGGCGCCATGAGTCACCCGTCACAGGCCGCCGAGAACTTCGGACTTCGGACTTCGGACATCACTAACCATGCCCATTGTCCTCATCGGCTTGAGCCATCATTCGTCTCCCGTCGCCGTGCGCGAGCGGTTTGCTTTTGAGGAGGCGCGGATTCCCGCCGCTATCCGATCGCTGCGGGAGCAAGGCATTGCCGACGAAGCCGTCATCCTTTCCACCTGCAACCGGGTGGAAATCTACGCCGCCACCTCGCTTGAGCCTGCGGCCGCTTTTGCCGAGTTGAAGAGGTTTCTGGCGACCCGCCATGATTGCCGCGATTCGCTCACCCATGAACTGTACACCTTGGGCGAACCGCAAAGCGTGGCGCATTTGTTCCGTGTCGCGTGCGGGCTGGATTCAATGGTGTTGGGGGAAACGGAAATCCTCGGCCAGCTCAAGAGGGCGTACGAGATGGCGTTCCAGCACGGGCACACCGGCAGACGGTTGAACAAGACGTTTCAGCGCGCATTCAATGTGGCCAAACACATCCGCACGGAAACAAGCATCCAGCGCGGCAGCATCTCCGTCGCGTCGGTGGCCGTCGAGCTGGCGGAAAAAATCTTCGCCTCGCTCAAGGACCGCCGCGTGATGGTCATCGGCGCGGGCGAGACCGGAGAAAAAACCGCGCGAGCCCTGGTGTCGCGCGGCGCCGGCAGCATAGTTGTGGTGAACCGGTCGCACGACCGCGCCGTGGCGCTGGCCGGCGAACTTGGCGGGCGCGCGGCTCCGTTTGAAGACTGGTTGAAGGAGTTCGAGCAAATTGACATCGCGATCAGCGGCACCTCGGCGACCCAGCCTATTCTCGACCGCGCCAAACTCGAACCCCTCATGAAGCTGCGGAAGAGCCGCCCGCTGCTGCTGATCGACATCGCCGTTCCGCGGGACATCGACCCGGAAGTCAACCTGATGTCCAATGTTTATCTCTTTAACATCGACGACCTCCAGGCCGTCGCGGATGACCATCTCCAGCAGCGGAAAGAGGAGGTCGCCCGCTGTGAAGCGATCATCCAGGAAAAGGTCGGGGGGTTGCTCGTGGCTTCCGGCGGACGGGATTCAGGCGCGGGCGTGCGCCCGGCATTTGGGGCGTAGATGAACATTTTCGTGGCCCGGCGGGGCATTCCCTTTTAACCTCCTCCACGGTTTGAAAGCCCACGACACTATTTTCATTGCGACGCGCGGCAGCGCCCTCGCCCTGGCGCAGGCCAACATGGTCCTGGCCCAGTGCCGCACCGCGTTCCCCAAACTCACGTTCGATCTCAAGATCATCAAGACCACCGGCGACAAGCTGCAGACAGCGTCATCGGCGCGGCAGACCGAAAGCCTTCCCAAAGGGCTCTTCACCAAAGAGCTCGAGGTGGCCCTGTTCAAACACCGCGCAGACCTGGCGGTGCACAGTCTCAAGGATCTGCCGACGGCATTGCCCGCCGGTCTGAAACTCGGAGCGGTCGGCAAGCGCGCCGACGTGCGCGACGTGTTGATTTATCGCGACGCCGATTTCCTGGAAGGCTGGAAGCTCAGAGCCCGGAACGCGGAACTCACCGAGTGGTCGCCCGGACAGTCCGAACGCCGGGGTTTCAAGCCGAAGCTGGGTTTGAAAAGTCTGCCGGCGGGATCGATCGTCGCCACCGGCAGTCCGCGGCGCAAGGCGCAATTGCTCGCGCTCAATCCCGGGCTCCGGGTTGTGGACATCCGCGGAAACGTGGTGACGCGCATCCAAAAACTCATGGCCAGGTCGGACTTCGACGCGATCGTGCTCGCCCTGGCGGGCCTGACGCGCCTGAACTTCCGCGTTACACCGGCCGGCAACCTGGAAGGCGATGCCGTCCCGGAAGGTCTCCTGGCCACGATCCTCGAGACGGACGAAATGCTGCCGTGCGTCGGGCAGGGCGCGATCGGCATCGAGGTGCGCGAGAACGATGAGCGCATCTCCGCGATCTGCGAGCGGCTCAATCATCACAACACACTCCAGAGCGTGACAGCCGAGCGGGCGTTCCTCGAAGCGATGGGCGGCGGCTGCCAGAGTCCGGTCGGAGCGCACGCCGAAGTGGTGGGCGAACAGGTGTGGATGCGCGTGATTTCATTCGTGGGAGCCACCGTTCGCCGGGCCGAAGGAAAGCGGTCCATCAAGGAAGCGGCCGAACTCGGGCGGCAACTGGCGGGGGAACTGAACTGGCGATGACCCGCGCGGGCACAGTTTATCTCGTCGGCGCAGGACCGGGCGACCCCGGACTGCTCACACTGCGCGGCGAGGAATTGCTTCGGCGCGCCGACGTTGTGATCCACGACGTGCTCGTCAACCCGGGACTGCTTCGCCTGGCTCCTCCGGCCGCGGAATTGATCTCGCGGGGCAGTCGCGGCACCGCGGCGGCTCTCTCGCAGGAAGAATTGAACGCCCTGATGATTTCCAGGGCGCGCGCGGGCAAATGCGTCGTGCGCCTGAAGGGAGGCGATCCCTATGTTTTCGGCCGCGGCGGCGAGGAGGCGGAGGAACTTGCGGAGGCAAAGATTCCCTTCGAGGTCGTGCCCGGCGTTTCGTCCGTCGTGGCCGCGCCCAATTACGCCGGCATCCCGCTCACGCATCGGGGGCATTGCTCGACGTTCACCGTCCTGACCGGGCACGAAGATCCGACCAAGGACGATACCGATCTGGATTTCGCGCAAATTGCGCGCATCCCGGGTACGAAGGTCATTCTGATGGGGTTGAAGCGCCTGGCCGAACTCGCGGAGACCCTCATTGCGAACGGCATGCCTCCGGAAACGCCCGTCGCCATCGTCCAGTCCGGCACGACGGGACAGCAACAATCCGTCGAAGGCACTCTGGCAACCATCGCCGGCATCGCGGAGGCGAAAAAAATCTCGGCGCCCGCCATCACCATCATTGGCACCGTTGTCAAATTGCGGCCAAAGCTGAACTGGTTTGAGACGCGGCCCCTGTTCGGCCGGCGCGTCGTCGTCACGCGCGCGCGCGAGCAGGCCGGGCCGCTTGCCAGACTGCTCGGCGACCTCGGCGCGGAGGTCCTTGAAATTCCGACGATCAAGATCGTGCCGTCGGACCGCAAGCAGGACATCGTGGATACATTGCTGGAGCTCAATGCATACGACTGGCTGGTCTTCACCAGCCCGAACGGCGTCACCGCGTTTTTCGATTTGTTTTTCAAGCGATTTCAGGATTTGCGCGATCTGGGCGGCGCCCGACTCGCGGCCGTCGGCCCGGCCACGGCGGTGAAATTGAAGGAGTTGCACCTGCAGGTGGATCTGATGCCCGACGAAGCCCTGGCATCGAAAATCGCGCGGGCCTTCCAAAAATTCGAGAGCATTGAGAATCTCAAAATCTGCCTCCTGCGCGCGGAAGTGGCCAACGTGGAACTGCCCGGGGCGCTGGAAGAACTCGGCGCGATTGTGGACGACATTGCCGTTTACAAAACCGTCCCCGAGTCGGAAGACCCGGCGGGAGCGGCTTTGAAGCTGCTGGAGACCGGGGCGGATTGGATGACGTTCACCAGCGCCTCGACGGTGGAACATTTCCACGCGCGATTTGATCTTCCCGGCCTGCTCAGGAAATTTCCATCGATGAAAACGGTTTCCATCGGGCCGGAAACCAGCGAGGCCCTTCGCGCGCTGGGCACCCAACCCACCCTCGAAGCCAGGAAGCACACGGTCGAGGGATTGGTCGAGGCCTTGCTGAGCGCGCGCGAACGGTGACGCCGGCTGCGAATCAGCCTGGCGATCCACGACGGGAAAACGACTACCACCGGCGCTTCAGCAACAGTTTGTTCATGCATTGGCGCAGCCAGCAGAAAAACCCCCGGCACAAGACCACCACCGACTTTTTCAGCGCCACGAACGCCGAACATCATCGTTATGCCATTCGCTGCCTCAATGCCCGCCAGCCAAGCTTCCAGACCCGTTCGTGAATTGGCCGTGCTGTTCCCAATTCCCGCCGAATTCGGCGCTTGACCGCAACCAGCCCTGGCATAACGTCAAACGGGTGAACCCTTACAAAAATCGTTTCACATCCTCTGCAAAGCCTCAAACGCCAAATTTCATCGGTCGCCGGAACTCCGTGACAACCTGGTACGCCCTTTATGGTTTCCTGTTTGTTTCGATTGCGCTGTTTGCGTATGTGGTGGGAGTGGCTCTGGCCCCGCTGCGGTGGCTGTTTCTGGATCCACCGCTTTTTCGCCGGTTCAATGAAGACCTTGTCTGGTATAGCGGCATCCCGCTGGTGGTCGGAACCATGCTCATCGGTTGGGATTTGTTCCGAAACGTCACCCGAATTCGTCAGGCAAAATGTGTTCGCGATGACCCGCCCGGCAATTGCTCACTGACCGTCGCGCTAACCGCCTACAATGACGAGCACAGCATCGGCGGTGCAGTCCATGATTTCCGCACTCATCCGCTCGTCCGGCGGGTGATCGTAATCAGCAACAACAGCAAGGATCGCACGATGGAAATGGCCGAACAGGCCGGAGCCATCGTGTTCAACGAGTTGCGGCAGGGGTACGGTGCTTGCGCGCATCGCGCCTTGCGGGAGGCACTCCTGTTTGAGGACACAGAGTTGACCGTGCTTTGCGAAGGGGATCTCACCTTTCGCGCCAAGGACCTCGATAAATTCCTCACCTATATCCCGCACGCGGATGTGGTAAACGGCAGCCGGATTGTCGAACAACTTCAGAATCGCGGCACACAATTGTCGTTGTATATGCACTATGGCAATCTGTTCGCCGGAAAGATGCTGGAGATGAAACATCTCGGCACGGTGTCGCTTACCGATGTAGGCACGACTTACAAACTATGCCGCAACACGGCGCTGCGGAAACTCATGCCTCGACTGGACCCGCGCATCAATCTGGAGTTCAATGCCTACTTTCTGGATATGGCAATGAAGGCGGATGTGCGCATCATCGAGTGCCCGGTTTCTTTTCACCCGCGCGTGGGCGCAAGCAAGGGAGGCAACGTGAACAATCGTGTCGCCACATGGCTGGGTTTGCGCATGCTGTTTGGCATTTTCGTGGACTGGAAAGGTTTTGCCCGTGACTGATGACGCCTACCATACCATTCGCTTCCCGCCGGATCCGCGCCGCCGGGTGCTCTGGCAAACATTGCTCGCGTGCGAATTTCAAAAACAAATCCCGCCGGACGGCGTGGTGCTTGAACTGGGTGCCGGCTACGGCCATTTCATCAACCAGGTCAAGTCCCGCCGCCGGCTGGCAGTGGATGTTTGGGCCGGAATGCTTCAACATCTCGACTCCGGCGTGGAAGGTCTCGTCACCGACATCGCGCGGCTTGAGGATGTGGCTGACGGGTCGCTCGACTATGTTTTCAGCAGCAATTGTTTCGAGCACGTTTCACAACAGAAACTGGTTGATTGCCTCGCCCAACTGCGGCGAAAAATGAAACCGGGAGCGATGCTCACCATCGTGCAACCCAATTTCAAATACTGCGCCCGCGAGTATTTTGATGACTACACTCATGTTTCCATCTATACCGCGCAAGGGCTTGGCGATCTGCTGGCAGCCAACGGCTTTCGGGTTGTCCGTTGCGTGCCGCGCTTCCTTCCACTGACCATCAAGTCGCGGCTGCCGGTGCATCCGTGGCTGATCCGGCTTTACCTGATGAGTCCGTTCAAACCGCTGGCCAAGCAAATGCTCCTCAGCGCGATTCGATGACCGCCGCGCCTCCATCCCCGTCCGGCGCGCGCGATGGATCCAGTTGGACCAGCCGGCTGCGCCGGCATCGCAATCTTCTCGCCGGCTTGCTGCTCATGCTGGCGGTTTGGGGATTGTATCTTCCATCGGTGTGGTATGGTTTCGTTTATTACGACGATGTCCGGATCCTGCTGGACCATCCTGAGCTATACGGGCAGGCGCATTTGTCCTCAGATTTAAAGGCAATTTTCGGGAC
This sequence comes from Limisphaerales bacterium, assembly GCA_003159675.1. Taxonomy (GTDB): domain Bacteria; phylum Verrucomicrobiota; class Verrucomicrobiia; order Limisphaerales; family BOG-1460; genus BOG-1460. The sequence goes on along the minus strand of PLQC01000070.1, from coordinate 34,438 downwards.
GTGTTTTCCACGGGAAGAACCGCTGTTGTTGCGGGACGTAACGTGGGCGCTCGACAGCCTCGTCTTCGGATTCGGCAACGCGGTGGGCTATCACCTCGGCAATGTGCTGCTCCATGGTATCGTCGTCGCGCTAATGTTTGCTTTTCTGCTTGGAACAACCCGGCGTTACGGCTTTGCACTTGCCGTTTCAACTGCCTATCTGGTTCTTGCGATACACACGGAACCGGTAGTGTGGATCATGGGGCGCAAGGATATTCTCTCTACTTTGTTCATGCTGCTCGCACTGTGCGCGCAGACGCGGCGACTGACGACGGAACGCGGCCCTGCCCGGAGCGGATGGTATGTGGCCACGCTGGCCTGCTTCGTGTGCGGGTTGCTTTCAAAGATCAGTGTGCTGACATTTCCGTTCGTGCTTTTCCTTCACGCCATTTTCCTGCCCTATCTGAATGGCGCCCGCCCGCCCGACGGGACATTTCGCTGGGGGCGCAATGTGACGAGAGAAATTGTGCTGCTCGTGCCAGGTCTCGCAGTTAGCGTCCTGGTCTATAACTGGTATCGCCAGACGCTGACGCAGATGGGCATCTTTGATCGCGGTTATACGGCGCACGGCCTGGATCATCTCTGGAATCTGCTCATGATTGACCCGCTCGCACTCTGGGTCTATGTGCAGCAGACAATGTTTCCGTGGCATCTCAAAGTGCTCTATACCTGGCCTGCGCTGCGTCTCGTTTATCCGCTCTGGCAGATTATCGTTTCACTTGCGACAGTGGCAGTGGCCGGTGGGGCTGGCGTCTGGCTGTTTCGCCAGCGCAAGGACATGTTCTTTTACTTCGGCGCGTTCTTCATCCTCATGGTTCCCTACTTGAATCTGATGTATGTGGGCATTTGGGTGGCCGAACGATACCTCTACTTCCCGGTATTCTGTCTTCTGGCTCTGGTCCTATCCTTGGCCGTTGCCATCTTGCGTCGCGCGCAGCCAGTGCTGCGCGTCGGCGTGCTTACGGTTGGCTCGATCAGTGCAGCAATCAACCTGTTTCAGACGTTCTCGTATCAGCCAGCATGGCGCAGCGGCGACACGTTGTGGCAGTATCATCTTGCCTTGCCCCAACCCAGCCCGACGGCCTACGCGAATCTGGCCACCTATTATTACGCCGAAGCTACGGCGCAACAGGGCACACCCAACATGGCAGTGTCGATGCATAAAATGACAGTTGTGGTGGACGCGGGGTTGGCGCAATTCTGGCCCGACCACCAGCAATCCCCGCCGCCGGACACGTATTTCCTTTTCTTCCTGCAATCAATTGTGCAGGAAATCAAAGGAGAGCCGGAAGCAGCTTTGGCGAGTCTGCTGACGTCCGACCGCCTCCGTCCCAGAAGTGATTCGACCAATCTGAACCTGGCGCGCTTGTATCACAAACTGGCCGGAACGGCCACGGACCGAAAGCAGCGCGAGACTTATGCCCACGCCGCGCGGGACCGGTTCGCAGCATACATCGCACTTGCTTACCGCAGCCGGCCTGTGCCACAGGAAGCGCAAAAGGAACTGGCGGATCTTGAAGCCGGATGTTCAGTGACGAACCAACCGGTGGACAAGGCTGATAAAAAGCCGAGTCCTTGAAGATAAATCACCTCGCCGTCAGAGACGGAACACGGCGATATGCGCATCCTCGTAAAACGGCGCACCGAGCGTCATCCGATATTCATGCCACAGGCGCTCCAATTCGGGAGGCGTCGGCGCAACCTCCGGCAGTTGGGCTTCGAAGCGTTTGTGCAAAATCACATACTCCACCCCGCGCCCGCGCATCGCCGACAAGTCCTCCATAGAAACCAGGTTGCGGAACCGCAGCCGGGACGGGTCATGAACAAGGCTCAAGACCTGGTCAATATAAGTACTGCCATAAATGTTGCCCGGTGCCAGACCGCGGGACAGTGACATATCGGTTGTGTAACCGACAAGCACCTGCCGCCGGTGGAAATGCTGGTAGTAATAAAGCGGATTGAAGTGATCGCCAATCATCATTGGATACTCGACGATCGGGCGACCGTCCGGGTGGTCCGCGAGCAGTTGGTAGAAAGGAGAAACTTCATCCGCACGGATGGTCGTGATCAATGTAAAGCCGGTCGGGGTAAAGTCGCTGTAGAATGAGTGTTGCCAGTCAATGCTTCCGTAACGGTGCTGATAGTTGCCGTGGCTGGTGAAATTATTGGGCGCAACATAACATTGAGGCAATGGCCCAGTAATGGCCAGCGCAATTACGTAGGCAAAAGCCGTCAACGTCTGTAATGCAGGTTGCAGGGTTGGGCGAGCGGTGATGGCTTCCAGCGTCGCTTGAATTCCGCACGCCACAAACAAAAGGCTGACCGGCACCAGGGGAATGCAATAACGGGTCAGAAGAATGGCGCTTTGGGCAGCATCGGGCCGCGATAAAATCAGCGCCAGCGCGTGCAGGGGATAGAGACTTACGAGCATCCAACCCAACCACGGGTTGCGCCGGCACTGCTCGATGGCACCCGCGATGAGCGCGGCCCAAAATAGCGCCGTGAGAACAGGCTGTCCTGTGCCGCTGATCAACTGTGCCATCCGCGGCAAGGAATCCAGGCGGAATGTTCCCTTCAGTGCTATGTTAAAAAACGTGCTTTGGAGGGAATGAATCAGCGCTGGCAATGTTAAAAGGGCGGTAATTCCCGCCATGACCACCGTCACCCCTATCCACTGCTGCAAGGATGGCCCGGCCACTGGGCCACGCGGAATCCCAGGCCGGCGTCTCCAGGCATGGAAAACAAACGCAGCCAGCAAGGGTGCGGCCACAGTCACAACGGCAAATAGATGAAAATAAATCGCCAGCACACCCGCGCCGATGAAGAGCAGCGCCGGACGAAGACCGCCGGACCGCATCCAGCGTGCGGCCAGAAGAAGCGCGGCGAAGGCCAGCAGCGCCACAGCACTGTAAGGACGACAAATGCGGCTGTAAAAAATCAACACGGGACAAATGGCCAGCAGAAACGCCAGCAAGACAGCGCGGCGCGTGCCGATGAATTTCCGGGCCAGCAACGGACCCACAATCACACACAGGACCCCGCAGACCAGGGAAGGCAGACGCAGCATCAATTCAGACCAGCCCATGGTCGCGCCCAGCACCCAAGTGTAAAAATTGAGCGGAATGCAAGTCGCGCCGGGAATGGAAAAATGAGTCAGGAGCCACGCGGGAGACTTGCCAATGACGTAATATAAGCCGTGCCATTCGTCATCAATGAAAACCTGGTCCGCGAGCAGATATACCCGCAGCCAGAGGCCGGACAGAAACGCGAATGCGAGGGCGAATGGAAAAGCAAAATCCCGGGTCCATCGCAATGGAATCTTCATGCGCAAAGATTAGACCAAAGCACTGTGAGATGGCAAACGTTGCTCCAGCAGGGTTCGTGTCGGAGACGCCAGCGCCGGGCAAAACGACTCAGGCAAAGGGAATGGTCACAGACCTTGGAGCGAAGCTGATTTCGTTCGATGATGACAAATACTTGCCGGGAGAACCTTCTCCTTTACCCCGGTTTCCCGAGCGATCCTGGAAACCAGAACTCAGCCACGGTCCACTTTCGCGCTTGGCTTGCGTGATCGTGTTATCTATCGTCGCGCCCATGCGACCGCTCCGGGCGCTGGCCCTTTACATCGCAGTGGTTTTCATCGGTGGCGCCTTGCTCGCGCCCTGGCTCTGTTGGCTGGCGCAGACGTTCGCACACACATTTCCCAGGATCGCCAACAGCCCGTTTCATCGTTTCGTCAACCGTTCGCTTCTGGGTCTCGCATTGATCGGGATCTGGCCGTTGCTGAAAAGTCTGGGAGTCGATTCCCCGCGCGAGGGGGGCCTTGTCGGACCTGCCGGAAATTGGAAAAGGCTCGCCGGTGGTTTCCTCTTCGGATTGGTCTCGCTCGCAATCGTCGCCGGATTTGCGCTTGCCGCGGGCACGCGGCGGGTCAACCCGATGATATCGCCGGCCGTTCTGGGTGAAAAGGTCGTGGGGATTGCGCTGACGGCCGGGGTGGTGGCGGTGCTGGAGGAGATTCTCTTCCGAGGCGCGGTGTTCGGCGCACTGCGGAAGGTGTTCCACTGGGCTTTCGCGCTCGTTTTGAGCAGCATGATCTACGCGATCGTTCATTTCATGGAGCCGGCGAAGCTGATCGGGACTGTGACGTGGCTTTCGGGCCTGGAACTGCTGCCGCGGATGCTGGGCGGGTTCACCAACCTTCACGCCATTTTCCCCGGCTTTTTGAATCTCACTTTCGCAGGCATCCTGCTCGGCTGGGCGTATCAACGCACCGGCGACCTGTACTTTTCGATCGGTCTCCACGCCGGTTGGATCTTCTGGCTCAAGTCGTACGGCGCGCTGACCGCGGAGGTGCCCGGCGCGACGACGTGGTGGTGGGGAACCTCCAGGCTGATCGACGGCTGGTTCGCGCTGCCCGTGCTGGCGGTGACGCTGCGGCTCTTCCTTCTGATGCCGATCGGCCCGAGGAAGGGGCGCCCGGCATGAATGCCTGTGCCGCGTTTGCCAACGGGCTGAACGTCACGCTCGGTCTGGTCTATCCAGAAGCGTGCCAGGTCTGTGGCGAGGAGAGGGCGACACCCGCCGCTGGATTTGTCGGCCCGCGTTGCCGGAGCCAGGTGAAGTTTATCCAGCCGCCGTTCTGCACGCGGTGCGGACTCCCGTTCGAAGGCGAGATGACCACGGCATTCGAATGCGCCAACTGCCGCGGGCAGGACCTGCACTTCTGTTCGGCGCGTTCCGCCGCGGCGGCGCGCGGCCCGGTTTTGGAAGCCATTCACCGTTACAAGTATCAACGGGCTCTCTGGTTCGAACCGTTTCTGGCCGACCTCCTGATCCGGCGGGCTGAACCGGAGCTGCGTCGGGAAAAATGGGATTGGATTGTGCCCGTCCCGCTGCATCCGGTGAAGCTCCGCGAGCGCGAGTTCAATCAAGCCGAACGACTGGCACTCCGGCTCGGAGAGGCCGCCGGGATTCCCGTCCATACGCATCTGTTGAAGCGGACCCTGCCGACGCGGACGCAAACCCTGCTGACCCGGGAGGAACGCACCGCCAACGTCCGCAATGCGTTTGAATTGCGCACCGGCCGGCGGCTCCGCGGCCGGCGGATCGTGCTGCTGGACGACGTGTTCACCACCGGCGCGACCACCAATGCTTGCGCGAAAGTGCTGCGAAAGGCGGGTGCGGGTGAAGTTTGTGTCTGGACAGTCGCCCGCGGACTCTGAATAATATGTGCGATACATTTGAAATGAAGAACACCGTGAATGCATCGACCTCCCTGATTGCGGGGATCCTTCGACCCGTCGCCGTAAACCGCCGACACCCCTAGATGGCCACGACTTCATTTACGAAAAAATCGCTTGGCCTGGAGGCGAATGAGCCCGCGGTCACCCCGCCGCCGCCGACGACTGCGAACACCACGTTCGTCAAAAAGCCCAAACTGGCCTCCCAATCGAAGAAGCGCGAGATTCCCGAAGGGTTGTGGACCAAGTGCCCGAAGTGCAGCACGATGGTGTTCGACAAGGAGTTGGACGAAAACCTGAAGGTTTGCACCCGCTGTCAGTATCATTTTCCCATTGGCGCGCGCGAACGCATCCATTCCCTGGTTGAAACGTGCACGTTCGAGGAGCTGGACGCCCAGATGACCAGCGTGGACATCCTCAAGTTTACCGGCGCCGCCTCGTACACTTCCAAACTCGAGAAATACGAGAAATCCACGGGGTTGAAGGACGCGATCATCACCGGGATCTGCAAGATCGGCCCGCATCGTGCCGCGCTTGGCGTGATGGACTTCAAGTTTCTAGGCGGCTCGATGGGCTCGGTCGTTGGGGAGAAGCTGACGCGGTTGATCGAGCGTGCGACGGAAAAGGAGTTGCCTCTCATCATCATCTCCACCAGCGGGGGCGCGCGGATGTATGAAGGCATGTTCAGCCTGATGCAAATGGCGAAAACCTGTGGAGCGCTGGCCTACCACGCCGTGGCAAAGCTGCCCTACATCAGCGTCCTCACGGACCCGACGATGGCCGGGGTCATGGCGAGCTATGCCAGCGTGGGCGATCTGATCATCGCGGAGCCGGGGGCCAAGATCGGCTTTGCCGGGCCGCGCGTGATCAAGGACACGGCCCAGGCGGAGTTGCCACCCGGATTCCAGACGGCGGAATTTCTGTTGGACCACGGACTGATCGACGCGATCGTGTCGCGCAAGGAAATGAAGCAGAGCTTGGCCGAGTATCTCGATTATATGACTGCCGGCCGCAAATTGGCCGCCAACGGCGGTTGACCTGCTCCTGTCAATCCCTGGGTTTGAAGCGGGATTCGCGTGCCAGTTGCTCCCACAGTTTGCGTTCCGCTTCCGTGACCTGGCTTGGAACTTCGACGCGGGTCACCACGATCAAATCACCGTGCTCACCGCCGCGCAGCGGCAGACCGCGGCCACGCAGTCGGAACTTCTGACCGTTCTGCGTGCCCGGCGGGATTTTGATATTCACCCGGCCGTCAAGCGTCGGCACGGAAAGGTTGATGCCCAGGACGGCCTCCCAGGGAGCCAGTTCCGCTTCGTGGATCAGGTGATGGTCTTCGACCCCGAAATCCGGATGTCTGGCCAGGCGCACGCGCAAATATAGATCACCGGATACGGCGCCGCCGCTGCCGGCTTCGCCGCGCCCGGCCACGCGCAATCGCTTCCCTTCCGTGACTCCGGCGGGAATCTTGACCTGATAGGTCTCCGCGCGGGAATGGTGGCGGATGGTGACGGGCCGGACCGACCCGTGCATGGCCTCTTCGAGCGTGACCATGATGTCGCCCTCGATGTCGCGTCCGCGTTCGGCCGTATCCTCCTCGTCAAAACCGGCGTGCCGGCCGAAACCCGGGCCGCCGTCCTTGCCTCCGCCGGCCCTCGATCCGAACACTTGTTCGAAGAAGTCACTGAACCCGGTGCCGCCAAAATGGAACTCGAACTCCCGCGCGCCGGGGCCGGTGCTCCGAAAGCCGCGCGCACCCGAAGACGATTCCCATCCCGACGGTGGACGGAAGTCCGCGCCCGATTTCCAGTTTGCGCCCAACTCGTCGTATTTCTTGCGCTTGGCCGGATCGCTCAGGACTTCGTAGGCTTCGTTGATTTCCTTGAACTTTTCCTCGGCTTTCTTTTTGTCTTTGGCGACGTCGGGATGGAATTCGCGGGCGAGTTTGCGGAATGATTTCTTGATCTCCGCGTCGCCCGCGCTTCGCGTCACGCCCAGGGTTTCGTAATAATCTTTATATTGAACGGCCATAGGATGCCGGCGCACGCTGGGTTCATCCAGCGGGCGCCCGCCGGAGATAATGCCTGTTGCGGCGGATTTGTCAAAAGCCCGTGCGGCCCTGAGTGGAAGGGGGTGCGCAGGTTGAGGGCGTGTTGGGCGGGCAAACTTGGCGGGGAAGGAACTCTCAGGTTGCCCTTATCCCCGCACGAAAGCGAAATGCCGCCGCACCCAGCTTTATCGGAGCGATCTCCGACTGCTTTAGTCCCTTTACAAGAGAAATTCAGGCGATCGGTCTCAGTAAACCTTCCTCAGATTTGAAGGCAGGATATTGAGTTCCGTGCGGTATTTTGCAACGGTGCGGCGGGCGATGACGATGCCCTTTTCCTTGAGCATCTTGACGACTTCCTGGTCGGACAACGGCTTGGTGGGGTCTTCCTTTTTGAAAATCTCGGCGATCATTTCCTTGACGCTGGTATTGGACATCCCATTCCCGCTGGCGGTCTGGATGCCGGCGGTGAAGAAATACTTCATCTCAAAGATACCCTGCGGGGTATCCATGTACTTGCCGGACACCGCGCGGCTGACGGTCGTCTCGTGGACGCCGACCACCTCGGCCACCTGGACCATGGTGAGCGGTTTAAGGAGCGACACGCCTTTTTCCATGAAGCCATGCTGGCGTTTGACGATTTCCCTGGCGATGTTCAGGATCGTCTGCTGGCGCTGGTGCAGGCTTTTGATGAGGAATTTTCCAGCCCGTATTTTCTCGCGAATATAGTTCCGAACTTCGGTCGAGTTGCCGCCCTGCGACATCAAATCCTTGTAGGTATTGCTGATGCGCAAGTGCGGGATATGCTCGTTGTTGGTCGTGACGGTGAACTCATTCCCCATTTTCTGAACAAAAACTTCGGGCAACACATACTGGTCGTTATCTGGAAGAAAGGCCCGGCCCGGCCGCGGTTCCAATCGGGCGATGCGCTGCAGTGCCTCCTGGACCTGATCGATTTCGCAACCCGTGCCGCGGGCGATTTCCGGGATGCGACGTTTGCCCAGCGCCTCCATGAAATCCTTGACGATGCGGTATTCGAGCGTGTCCTGCTGGCCGGTGCGTTCCAGTTGGAGGAGCAGGCATTCCTGCAGGTTGCGCGCACCCACTCCCGGGGGATCGAAGGTTTGGATGGTTTTCAGCACCTCGAGAATCCGCTCCGGAGGCAGACCGGTGCTGGATGAAAGCTCTTCGGCGGTGGCCTTCAGATAGCCGTAATCATCGATGTTGCCGATGATCATTTCGGCGGTCGGCCATTGCTCCTCGGGAAGGTGGGATTCGCGGACCTGCTCCAGAAGGGTTTCCTGGAGCGAAGTTGCGGCCACGAGCGAATCGAACATGAACTGCCGCTTTTCCTCATCCTCGGCCGAGCGGCGGACGGGAGGGTTCGTTTGGGCAAAATGATCGCGCCACTCCTGGTCGAGCTGGGCCAGGCGATCGAATTCGGCTTGAAAATCATCCGCGGGCGCGTCCGCTTGCTTTTCGGTGGCTGGATCAAACGCCAGATCGGCCGGTGGCTCGGCGGGATCGGCGGCATCATTGGAGGGGGCCTCGTCGTCACGGCTGTCAGCGTCCTGCAGTTCGGGTTCGGCTTCCGCGTCTTCCTCCAGCACGGGATTCTGTTGTAATTCCTGCTCCACCAGGGCCTTGAGTTCCAGAGTGGGCGCCTGGAGCAAAGCCAGTGACTGCTGGAGCTGAGGAGCCAGCACCAGCGACTGCGTCAACCGTTGCGACAATTGTAAACCCTGTGCCATGACTGCGGCATATCATAGACGAGGTTTGAGAAACCACAAGCAATTCTTGGCACGACTTACGCTTGCCAATTCTTAGAGGTTTGACCCGCAGGAGCTTTTTCCCATACTCGTCCCATGGCAAACACCTTTGGGCATCTGTTCCGCGTGACCACCTGGGGCGAATCCCACGGCGGCGGCGTGGGCGTGGTCGTGGATGGCTGTCCGCCACGGCTGAAACTGACCGAGTCGGACATCCAGCCGGACCTGGACCGGCGCCGGCCCGGCCAATCCAGGATCGTCTCCCCGCGCAAGGAGGCGGACTGTGTGCAGATTCTTTCGGGGACGTTTGGTGGAAAGACCCTCGGAACACCCATCAGCCTGTGGGTCAGGAATGAAGATGCCCGGCCCGATGCCTACTCCGAAATGGCCACGAAGTTCCGACCTTCGCACGCCGATTACACTTACCTGGCGAAATTCGGCATCCGCAACTGGCAGGGTGGCGGGCGCAGCAGCGCCCGGGAAACCATCGGCCGCGTCGCCGCCGGCGCCATCGCCAAGAAGCTTCTGCGCGAACGTTACGGCGTCGAAATCCTGGCCTACGTCAAACAAGTCCGGAAAATCAGCGCCGACATCGATCCCGGGAAGGTGCGGTTCGCCGACATCGAATCCAACATCGTCCGATGCCCGGACCGGGTCGCGGCCGAAAGAATGATCCGGCTCATTGAGAAAATGCGGCGCGCCGGCGACACCGTCGGCGGCATCATCGAAGGGGTGGCTCGCGGAGTTCCGGCGGGCTGGGGCGAGCNNCTGGAAGCGGACCTGGCCAAGGCGATGTTAAGTCTGCCGGCGTCCAAGGGATTTGACATTGGATCCGGTTTTGCCGGAATCCTGCTGACCGGCAGGGAGCATAACGACCTGTTCCGAGCCAGAGCCGGGAAAGTGTTCACGACGACGAATCGTTCGGGTGGAATCCAAGGCGGCATCTCCAACGGGCAGACGATTTACTTCCGAGTGGCGTTCAAGCCTGTTGCCACGGTGATGCACGAACAGGACACCGTGGACGTGACCCTGAAGAATACGACGTTGAAGGGGCGGGGCCGCCACGATCCGTNNTGCCGCGCGCGGTGCCGATGGTGGAGGCCATGACGGCGCTCGTCCTGGTGGATCACGCCCTGCGACACAAAGCCCAGTGCGGATGACGTTTTCGCGGTGGGCCGCGGATTCCGTCACGGAAATAATATGATGCCACCAAACCTGCACGGGTTTTCTGAGAAACGACGCAAAATCGCGCGCCGAATCGCAGTTTTCCTGCTGGTTTACGCGATCGTCGGCTTTTTCATTCTCCCGCCGATCATTCGCGCTGTGGCTGTGAAGCAACTTTCGAAGCAACTGGACCGCGAGGTCTCGATCGGGAAGGTGAAACTCAATCCGTTCGTGCTCTCCGCCACCCTTCGGAACCTGCTGATCAAGGACAAGGACGGCCAGCCGTTTGTTTCGTGGGACGAGGTTTACGTCAACTTCCAGCTCGCCTCGTTCCTCGGGCATCCCTGGGTGTTCAAAGAGGTCAGCGCGACGCGTCCGTTCGTCCGGGTGCAGATGAACAAGGATTACACGCTGAATTTTTCCGACCTGATCACGAAGTTCTCCACCAACGCTCCGCCGAAAGAACCGTCCAAACCGCTTGCGCTGCGCATCGACCGCCTGCACATCGCGGGCGCGACCGTGTCGCTCACCGATCTGACGCCGCGGACGCCCTTGAAGCGGGTGTTGGGCCCTCTGGACCTGACGCTTGATCATTTCCGGACCGATCCCGAGAACAGAAATTCCTACTCCTTTTTCGGCACGACCGACGCGGGCGAGAGGTTCGCGTGGAACGGCTACTTCTACCTCGACCCGCTTCGTTCGCAAGGGGATCTCTGGCTCGCGAACCTTTCCTTGAACAAGTACGCGCCGCTTTACCAGGACCTCGTCCGGTTTGAGATCAAGGATGGAATCGTGGACCTCCGCTCGACCTACCGATTCGAGTGGAGCGCCTCCAACCGGGTCGCGGCCGTCACCAACGGGTCATTCTCACTCCACTCCTTCAAACTGGCCGAGCCGGAAAGCAATGCGGACATCGTCGAGCTGCCCGAATTCTCGGTCACGGGAGCGAGCCTCGATGTGACCGCGCGTCGGGCCGAGATCGGTTTGGTTTCCGTCACCGGTGCGAAACTGGCACTGCAGCGCGACAAGAGCGACGCGATCAACGTCGTGGAACTTTCCAAGCCGGCCGCTACCGCCCCAAACGCTCCTGGCGGCATTTTGCTGCTGCTGCGCTCCGTCACCAACGCCGTCGCCCTGCTGCTCAACAGCACCAACGCCTGGACCGCGACGCTGCATGGCGTAGAGATGCGGGATTGCGCGATGAACCTCGCCGATGACGCCAACGCACGGCCGGTGCGGCTCAATCTCGACAACATCACGATGACGGCAAAGAACATTTCCAACGTCCCGGGCACCAATCTAACCGCGTCGCTCTCGCTGCGCTGGAACACCAACGGCTCGGTCAAAGCCGATGTTTCGGCCTCGTTCCTGCCGCCGACGGTGGACGTCCACCTGGCACTGGACGGTCTCGAACTGCGTCCGCTCGATCCCTACCTGGAGTCCAGGCTCAATGTGTTCATCCTGGGGAGCAAGTTCGGGATGGACGGAGACATTCGCCTGCGGACCACCCCGGCGGAGTTGCCCACGGTCACATTCCATGGCGACGTGCGTCTCGACGATTTCTCCACCGTGGACGGCGTCCTGGGCGAGGACCTTTTGAAGTGGCGATCCGTCCGGGTGTCGGACATCGATGCCAATTTGAATCCGCCGTCGGTTGCAATACGGCAAGTGTCCGTGGACGACGCCTACGCGTGTCTTCTGATCGAGACCAACCACACGATCAATCTGCTCGCGGCGATGTCGCAGGCCGGCAACACCAACACACCTCCCCGCGAGGCGCCCGGTGGGGGCACCCCGCGGCCGGCGGCCGGAGGCGCCGCCGCCGCATTGCCGAACATTTCCATCGCCACCATCGTCGTTTCCAATGCGGAGGTGCGGTTCACCGACCGTTCGGTGACGCCCAACGTAAATCTGGCGATCCAGCAGGCCGGCGGCGTCATCGCCGGACTTTCATCCGAGGAACTTCACCATGCGGACGTGAATCTGCATGCGAAAGTGGACAACGTCGGCCCCGTCGAAATCACCGGCACCATCAATCCGTTCAGCGAGCACATGACGAACGAATTGAAAATCGCGGCCAACGACGTTGACCTGACTCCAACCAGTCCGTATTCGGGAAAATTCGCCGGATACCGCATCGCCAAGGGAAAGCTGAATCTGAGCCTCGTGTATCAACTGTATGGGCGCAATCTCAAATCCGAAAACCTGATCACGCTCGACCAGTTCACGTTTGGCGACAAGGTGGACAGCCCGGACGCCACGAAACTTCCCGTGCGTCTGGCCATTGCCATTCTGAAGGATCGAAGCGGCAAGATCGAACTCGACGTGCCGATCGAGGGCAGTCTGGACGACCCGCAGTTCAGGCTGCACAAAGTGGTTGTTCGCGCCGTAGTCAACCTGCTCACCAAGGTTGCGACGTCTCCATTCTCCCTGCTCGGCTCGGCGTTCGGCGGCAAGGGCGAGGAGATCAAATACCAGGATTTCGCGCCCGGCAGCTCCGAGCTGGAGGCGGCCGGCAAGGAAAAACTCGATGCGCTGGTCAAAGGGCTCTACGCGCGGCCTGGATTGCAACTGGAAATCGAAGGCAGTGTCGATCCGGAAGCAGACCGCGACGGCCTGCGCCGGGCGGTGCTGGAAAAGCGGCTCCTCACAGCGAAATGGCTGTCCCTGCGCAAGTCGGCGCGCGAGGCCACCACGCCGGACCAGGTCTCGCTGGAACCGGAGGAGCGGGTGGCGTGGATCAAGACGTTTCACCACGAAGCCCTGTCGAAAGGCCAAATCGTTCCAGCCGGGGCCAACACTACGACCTCGGTCCGGCCGTCAACAGCGGGAGACAAGACTCCGGACGCGGCAGCGGCGAAGGCGGGTGAAGCCGAAAGAGGCGCCACGATGCTCATGGAAAACACGGTGGCATCCAGCCCCGCAGCCGCCGCGGTCAATTCCCCGGGAACTGGAGGCGCGGATGACATCGAGTTGGCCGTACTGAACAGCATCCCGATCACGGACAGCGAATTTGAGGCATTGGCATCCGACCGAGCCAAGGCGGTTCGAGCGTATATTTTGAGGACCGGCAAAGTTGAACCCGAGCGGTTGTTCCTCACGGAAAGCCAGCCCGGTGGGGCAAAAACCCAGGGCGCGAGGACCTATTTGCAGCTCAGATAACCCGCACGTTACCGGGGAAAAAGCAGCGCCATCAGCCGCGAACCCCAGAAGATCCAGAGGGTCACGGCCAGTGCAATGTAAGGGCCGTAAGGCAATCGCGAAGACCATTCACGTCGATGGAAACAAATGAGCGTGATGCCGACGATCGACCCGATGATGGAGCTGACGGTGAGTGAAAACAACACGGCCTGCCAGCCGAGGAATGCGCCAATGGCCGCCATGAATTTGACATCACCCAGGCCCATGGCTTCCCGTGGCAGAACAATTTCCGTGCTGACCGCTTCCATGTGGGGAATGCTCTCGGGGTCGAATTCCTCGTCGCCGATCCGCAGCCGTTCGGGCGCAAGGCGGATGAGCACGTCGCGGTAACATCGGTCCGCCAGCTCGACCGTCTCGGCGTGGAGCGCGATGACATCCGATCGTCGATAGAACAATTCTTCATAGGGGATTTCGCGGTCCGGCAGGCACAAGGTGGTTTCGGTGAAAATGATCTTGCTGTTCGCCGTCAGAGGAATCCGCTGGCGGCCGAAGAGGAACTTGCCGGCGCGGAGGATGGCATACACGAGGCCAGAGCCGGCGGCGAGGCCCAACAGGCTTTGCCCGGCGCCGGCGATCCGGGTTTCCTGTCCCTGCAGACCCGGCAGGGCCAGGGAACAGAGAAAGCCGGCAACCATCCCGCCGATCGTGATTTCGTCGGGAATGATGAAGTGCTCGAAATCGATGAAACTCGCGGTCATGAGCCCCGACAGAAGCAGGCAATACACGAGCGTCAATGCCACGGATTGGCGGCCGAACGCGAGCCAGCAGGCCAGGAACATCAGACCGGTCAACAGCTCCACGAGAAAATAACGGACGGCGATCGGCGCGCCGCAGTTCCGGCAGCGGCCCCGCAACGACAACCAGGTCACCAGCGGAATATTGAGATACCACGGGATCGAGTATTTGCAATGCGGACAATGGGAGGGCGGCGAGATGACGCTCTGTCCCAAAGGCAGGCGATGGATGCAGACATTGAGGAAACTGCCCACGATGCAGCCGAGAACGAAAAAGACCGACGACCAGAAATGGTGCGACACGGCGAGCCAGTTGTGAGAATCAAAAATGGAGTTAACCATGGGCGGCGCGGGCCGAAGTTCGAAGGCGCAGGAACCGGCCGCACGCCGACTTTGGACAGGGGGCTTGGGGCTTTGGACACGTTTCAACCATAGACATTCTTTTCTAAAGCCTGGCGCATGATTTCGACCGGGGCGGGTTTGCCGCTCCAGATTTCCAGGGCTTTGGCGCCCTGGTACAGCAACATGCCGAGGCCATTGGCGGTGCGGCAGCCGGCGGCTTTTGCCGCCGCCAGCAGCGGCGTCTCCGCCGGGCGATAGATCATGTCGTACACCGCGCGGGCCTGGCGCAGGGAAAACCGCTTTCCGTCCACCGGCAACGGGTCGTTTGCGGCCAGGCCGAGCGACGTCGCATTGATCGCCAGATCGACCTCGCCACGGGGATAGTCCAGTTGAATTTTGACGCTGGGATGACGCCGCCTGATTTCGGCGGCGAGAGACCCCGCCCTGGCCAGCGTGCGATTGACGAGGAACAATTCGGCGACGTTTTCCGACGCCAGCTTCAGTGCGGTGACACGCCCGGCTCCACCGGCCCCCAGCAGCAGCACCCGGGCGCCGCGCAACTCCAGCTCCAAATCTTCGCGCACCGACCGCAGTATGGCGTCTGCGTCCGTGTTGAAACCCTGCAGGCGGATTTTTTCGGGGGAGGCCGTTTCGAAATGATGCAGCGATTTCCACGCACCGGCGGCATCGCGTCCCTCAAAACGGATGGTATTCACGGCACCCCAGGTTTTGGCGGATTCATCGAGCACATCCACCATGTCGATGGCGAGCAGCTTGTGCGGCACGGTCAGGTTCAGGCCGATGCACTGCATGGCCCTGGCGCCGGCCAGGGCGGCGCGCAAATCCTCGGGGCGCACTTCAAAGGCGAGGTAACGCCAGTTCAGGCCGAGCGCGGCCATGCCGGCGTTTTGCATGGCGGGCGACGCCGAGTGTTTGATGGGGCAACCAAACACTGCGCAATAGCGCGTGGCGGCATTGATTGGGTGTGTAAACGGCCCGGACACGCGCTGGTTATAGTCAGCCGCCGGCCAAGTTCAAAGCCGAAAGTCGCGAATTCCGAACGCGGCCGCGCAGGCAACAGCGCGGCCGGATCGCGTCGAGTTCGCAGCCACCAGGCAAATCGCTACTTGGCCGCGTCGCGGTTCCGGGCGACTCCCGCCCAATTCACCACGTTCCAGATCGCCTTGAGATACTCGGCGCGGCGGTTCTGGTATTTCAGATAATAGGCATGTTCCCACACGTCCACGCCGAGAATCGGGGCGCCTTCCGCGCCGGAGACGGCTTTGCCCATCAGGGGACTGTCCTGGTTTGCCGTCGAGACGATTTCCAGTTTCCCATGATTCACGACCAGCCACGCCCAGCCGCTGCCAAAACGGCTGACGGCGGCCGCTTCAAATTTTTCCTTGAAGGCGTCGAAGCCACCGAACGCGGCCTTGATTTCGTCCGCGAGCTTGCCCGAGGGCGCGCCGCCGGCTTTCGGCCCGAGCAGTTTCCAGAAAAAGGAATGGTTCGCGTGACCGCCGCCGTTGTTGCGGACCGCACCGCGGATGTCCGCGGGGACCGCATCGAGCTTGCCGATCAATTGCTCGACCGATTTTGATTCGAGGTCGGCCTTGCCGGCGATGGCTTTGTTCACGTTCGTCACATAGGCGGCGTGATGTTTGTCGTGATGTATCTCCATTGTTTGCGCATCGATGTGCGGCTCGAGAGCGTTTTTTGGATAAGGAAGCGGAGGAAGTTCGTATGCCATAGTTTTTTTTTCAGTTGAATGTTGATTCCCGAATAAATAAATGTCCTGCGCAAGTTCCGGGAACGACACCACTCTAGTTTAGATGGCGGTTGCGCACAAGAGTCAAGTACCCAAAATGTCAAGTACCCAAAATTGAGCACACGCCGCGGTACTTATCCCCTTGCAAGAGCCAGTTCGTTGTCCCTAACCTCAATTGTACCGCCGCGGGCAAGGCTTGACAGGCCGGTCTTTGCGCGGACGGTTCAGTTAAATGGTCCTTTCTTGGAGATCGGACGGCAACATGTTGATGTAATGAAATTGTCCTCCCGGTCGCTCGTCTGGCTGGCACCTTTTTACCTTTGTTGTTTGGCGCATCTTGCGCCGGGCCAGGGCGCCACCTACTCCAAAATTGAAGCTTCCTTCAACATTACGGGCATCTCGACCGATCCCGCCGTGCTGTTTGATTACACCCAGACCGACGTGGAGGTGGGCATTTTGCAGCCAGATTCCTCGACGGTAACGCTGCCCGCATTTTATGACGGTGGGACGACGTGGCGCGTGCGTCACACCCCGACGATGGCCGGCAACTACCAGATCACCGGCATCCAGTTGAACGGCGCTCCCATTTCCGTTGGCAACCTGCAGCCGACCAACTGGATAGTGACCGGCTTCCCCCCTGACGCAGGCTTCGTACGCGTGGACCCGAAGAATGACCGCCGCTTCATCACCAGCAACGGCCGGCGCTATTTTCCCGTGGGAGAAAACGTCGCCTGGAGTTCGCCGACCGCGAACGCCCTCAACATCTTTCCCAAAATGGGTGCGGCGCACGAGAACTGGTCGCGGGTGTGGATGACCCATTTTTACGACGGCTCGGGGCTTGGCCTGAATCTCGACTGGCCAAAGGTCAACAATGAGTTTGGACAGCTTAGCCTGACCGTGGCGCAAAACTGGGACGCGATTGTAGCCGCCGCGGACCAGGCCGGCATCCACTTCCAGATGACCTTGCAGCATCACGGACAGTACTCCACACAGGTGGATCCCAACTGGGCCCAGAATCCCTACAACACGACCAACGGCGGTTTTCTTGCCAACGCCACGAATTTCTTCACGGACCCGACGGCAATGGCATTGACCAAGGTGAAGCTGCGCTACGCGGTGGCGCGCTGGGGCTATTCACCGGCGATCATGGCCTGGGAGCTGTTCAATGAAGTTCAGTTTACCGACGCGGCGGGTGACGGAAACCTCGCGAACGGACAGTGGGGCGCCATTGAAGCGTGGCACAATGAGATGGCCTCATTTCTCCGTTCCCAGGACACCTATCAGCACCTGATCACCTCCAGTTCCGTCCTCAACGAACCCCTCTGGGACGAGACCGATTATTACCAGCATCACGAGTATCCCACCGACCTCATCGGGGGAATCCGCGACGCACAGGACATCACCGCCTCGCAACCGGTCGCGCCGGATTACATCGGCGAGTGCGGCATTTCCAACG
Source organism: Limisphaerales bacterium (assembly GCA_003159675.1). Classification (GTDB taxonomy): domain Bacteria; phylum Verrucomicrobiota; class Verrucomicrobiia; order Limisphaerales; family BOG-1460; genus BOG-1460. The sequence goes on along the minus strand of PLQC01000070.1, from coordinate 16,678 downwards.
TCATTCACGTGGGAATCAGCCCCCCCATTTGGGCCGGCCTCATGGGCGGACAATCCGCGGCTGCAATGCCGTGGTACTGGGATACCATTGATCCGGACAATGATTATTTCCTGATTCAGGCCGCGGCGGATTTTGTGACCGTCTCCGGCATGGGCGACCAGGATATTCTGAACAAGTCCGCTCCTCGAACGACGGGCGGCCCGTTTAGCCAACTGCAGTTCGCGCCCGGCGGAAATTTCGGCACGAACCTGGGTCCCGACACCTTTACGGTCGGGAGCGCCGCGCCCACCGGGATCACCCTGTCAACATCCTACCTGCAAGGCAACGGCAACCGGAGTTTGTTGACGAACGGCTATACGTTCTTCGTCAACTATCCCTCGAATGGAACGTTCGCCGTTCGTGTGACGTCGATCTCCGCGTGCGCGGGCACGCTGCAGATCATCCTCGACGGAACGACGATGACCAACGTGGCATTCCCGGGGAATTCGACCTGCGGCACGACTTACACCGCCACCTCCACGAACAAGACGTTTACCATCGGTGTGACCGCCGGCGCGCACACCATCAAACTGGCCAATCCCGGCGCGGACTGGATTCAACTCGGGAACATCACTCTCAACCCTTACGCCGCCCAACTCGGCACGTATGCGGTTGGCAACACCAATTTCACGGCCATGTGGTTGTGGCACCGCACCAACATTTTCAGGGCCAACCCGGGGCCCTCGGTCACCGGCACCGTGGACGTGGGTGGATTGAGCGCGGGAACCTACGCGGCCACCTGGTGGGACACTTTCGGAGCGAGCGTCATCAGCAATTTTACCTTCACTGTGACCAACCCCGGTGTGCCTGTCACGCTTGCCACGCCCGCGATTTTGCGTTCCACCGCGCTTTACGCCGGTCTGGCGGCTCAAGCGGGAGTCGTTTCTCCCCATCTGACGCAGACCGTCGCTCCCAACTCGGCACCCTTCAACCTGCCCCTTGCGATCACCAACAGCGGCGGGCTGCCTCTTGCCTATTCGCTGTCATTCACCGGCGCAATTCCGTCGTGGTTGAGCTTTTCCTCCACAAACGGGTATGTGTCGAAATCCGGGGTGGTGACCATGTATTTGGCTTTCAATCCCACCGGCCTTGCCGCGGGCACTTATACTTTCACGCTCTTCGTCAATACCAGCGATCCGGCGTTGCCGGTCACGACGCTGCCGATTTCCTTCACAGTGGCTTCGCCCGCGCCCGCCCCCCCGCAGTTGCAGGCCCTGTCGGATTCCAACGGCCAGTTCGTCTTCCAGATCCTCGGCCAGACGAATGTCCCGTTCGTCATCCAGTCGTCGCCTGACCTTGTCGTGTGGACTCCCCAATCGACCAATGTGCTGCCCGGCGGAGTTCTAATCCTGACCAACCCCATCTTTTCGCCTGCACCGACGCAACAGTTCTGGCGCGCCCTCTGGCAACCCTAGTGGGAAGGGCGGTCACTTAACGGGCTCCGCGACGGACTCTTCTTCGGCCGCCGCGTCCTCCTGCTGCTCGCTGATGACGGGGGCGATGGCCTGGAGTTTGTCCCCTTCGGCGAGGTCAATCAATTTCACACCCTGGGTGTTGCGCCCGGCTTCGCGGATGTCCCTCACGAACGTGCGCACCATCTGGCCGCCGGTGGTGATGAGCATGATTTCATCGGAATCCCTCACCGTAAGCGCTCCCACCACCCTGCCCGTCTTTTCGTTGGTTTTCATGGTGATGATGCCCTTGCCGCCGCGGGACTGACGGCGGTATTCGCCAAAGTCGGTCCGCTTCCCGATCCCATTGTCGCCCGCAACCAGCAGCGTGCAGTCCGGAACGACGATGGCGGCGGCCACAACCGAATCCCCCTGTTCCAGACTGATCCCGCGCACGCCTCCCGCCGATCGGCCCATGGAGCGAACGTCGGACTCGTTGAAACGAATGCTCATGCCGTCCTTGGTGATCAGCACGACGCCGTCGCCGGGATCCTTGACCTCATCGTTTTCAACCACGCTGCCGCGGGTGAGTTTGACGTCGATGAGCGTATCTTCCGGCTCGATCGAGATGGCGATGATGCCGCCTTTGCGGACATTGGCGAACTCATCCAACGACGTTTTCTTGACGGTGCCTTGTTGCGTGGAGAAGAAGAGCTCGCCGGGCTGCCGCCAGGTGGTGTCCTCCTTGTTCGGCCCCATTTTGGAAAGGATGCGAATGAGCGCCGCGATCTTTTCGCCCGCCTTCAACTCCAGCAGGTTGGCGATGCTGCGTCCCTTGGCCGCGCGGCCCATGTCCGGGATTTCATGGACGCGCTCGACGTAAACCCGGCCCGTGTTGGTGAAGAACATCAGGTAGTCGTGGGTGCTGGCCGTGAACAGGTGCTCGATGAAATCCTGGTCCTCCTCGGCCCCGCCTTCGCGCGTGGCCATGCCGATGACGCCCTTGCCGCCGCGGCGCTGGGCGCGGTACGAACTGACGTTCGTGCGCTTGAGCAACCCGTTGTGCGTGAGGGTGATGATGACGCCTTCATTGGCGATCAGGTCTTCGATGGCGATTTCGCCCTCGTCCGGCATGAGTTCGGTCAGGCGCGGCGTGGCGTACTTTTCCTTGATCGCTTTCAGCTCGCTTTTGATGATGCTCAACACGCGCTCTTCCTTGGCGAGGATGTCCATCAGGTCCGTAATCTTCGCCATCAACTCGCGGTATTCGGCTCTGACCTTGTCGATTTCCAACCCCGTCAACTGGTAGAGGCGCAATTCCAGGATTGCGTTGGCCTGCGCTTCGCTGAACGAGTAGCGGCCGCTGGCCAGCCGCGCTTCGCTGCGAATCAGGATGCCCATCTTCTCGACCTGCGCCCGGGTGAATTCAAACGCCAGCAGCTTGATCCGGGCCTCCTCGCGATTGGCGGAATGGCGGATGATGCGGATGAATTCGTCGAGGTTGGAGAGCGCGATCAAATAGCCTTCGAGGATCTCGGCCCGCTCCTCGGTCTTGCGTAACTCGAACTTGGACCGGCGGATCACCACTTCGCGGCGGTGTTCGATGTAGCAGTTGATGAGTTCCTTCAGGCCGAGCGTCTTGGGCCGGCCGTGATCGATGGCCAGGGCGTTGACGGCGAAGCTGGATTCCAGCGCCGTGTGCTTGTAGAGATTGTTGATGACCACCTTCGCGATCGCATCGCGCTTCAATTCGATCACCACCCGCGTATTTTCGTCCGACTCGTCGCGAATCGCCGTGATATCGCCGATGATCTTTTCGTTGACGAGCTCGGCGATGCGCTCGACGAGCACGGCGCGGTTGACGTTGTAGGGAATTTCCGTGATGACGATCTGCTGTTTGCCGCCCTTCAGCTCCTCCACGCCGACCCGGCCGCGCACCTTGAGGCTGCCTTTGCCCGTCTTAAAATAATCCTGGATGCCCCCCAGGCCGCACAGCATGCAACCCGTCGGGAAATCGGGCCCCTTGACGTGTTTCATCAACCCGGCGAGAGGGATGGCCGGGTCATCAATCTGCGCGCAAATGCCGTCGATGATTTCGCCGAGGTTGTGCGGCGGAATGTTGGTGGCCATGCCGACGGCGATGCCGGTGCCGCCGTTGACGAGGAGGTTTGGGAACGCGGCCGGAAAAACGGTCGGTTCGGTGAGGCGCTCGTCGTAGTTCGGAACGAAGTCCACGGTATCCTTGTCCATGTCTTCCATGAGGACGCCCCCCAGGTGCGTCATGCGCGCCTCGGTATAACGCATCGCCGCCGGCGGGTCGCCCTCGACCGAGCCGAAGTTCCCCTGCCCGTCCACGAGCCGTTCGCGCATGGCCCACGGCTGCGCCATGTGAACCAGCGTCGGGTAAATCACCGCTTCGCCGTGCGGGTGGAAATCACCGCTGGTATCGCCGCAGATTTTCGCGCACTTGTAGTGTTTGCGCCCCGGATACAGGTTCAGCCGGTGCATCGCATAGAGGATGCGGCGCTGCGAGGGCTTCAGGCCGTCCCGCACGTCTGGCAGCGCACGCGAGATGATGACCGACATCGAATAATCCAGGAACGAATTCTTGATTTCCTCGGCGACATTGATCTTGGCGATCTTTTCGTTCGCGGCGAACAACGGTGTGTTGCTGACCGGCGGATCGTTTCCATCAGTATTTTCAGGCATAAAAGGTCAGTCACACGTGACCACATCAGTCAACGGCTGGTGTTACACATCCAGATTCCGCACGTTGAGCGCGTTGTCCTCGATAAACTGGCGGCGCGGCTCGACTTCCTCACCCATCAGTTTGGTGAACATCTGTTCGGCTTCCACCGCGTCGGTCAGGTCGATGCGCAGCAGTTTCCGCCGCGCGGGATCCATGGTGGTTTCGAACAGTTCCTTCGGGTTCATTTCGCCAAGGCCTTTAAACCGTTTGATCTGCAGGCCGCGACGGCCGACCTCTTTCACGCTGGAAAGAATCTCCGGAATCGAGAAGAGCGGCTTGACGGTTTCCCGATCGCCTTCCCCTTCGACCAGCTCGAACAGCGGTTTGTCCTGCGCGGAATAATGGCCCACGCTGAACCCCTTCCGCGCCAGTTTGTCCAGCACTTCGGAAATCGCCTTGCTCTCGTGGAGTTCCACGTGCCGCCCCCGGCGCGTATGGCCGTTTTTTGACTTCTCCAGCATGCTGGTGTCGGATTCCTCCTCGCCAAACAAACGCAAATCCTGGTTTTTGGAACCGAACTCCGCCAGGCTGTCTTCATCCATGAAATAATGGACGGTTTCCTCGTTCCCATCGCGGACCTTCACCAGGTGCCGGGGCAGCTCCAGAGTCTTCGGGTCGCGATGCTCGACGTAGGCGGCAAAATCGCCGCCATGATGTCGGAGGGCGTTGGCGTATTTGTCGAGCGATTCGAGCAATTCCAGGATTTCCGCCAATTGCTTCTCGGAAAGTTCCTTTCCGCCGGAAAGATTGCGCACGCGAACCTCTTCCGTGCCGAGTTCAATCAGGATTTTGTTCAGCCGCGCGTCGTCATCCACATACTCGACCCGCTTCTTGCGCGCAATCTGGTACAGGGGCGGTTGGGCGATATAGACAAAACCGTTCTTCACAAGCGCGGGCATCTGCCGGTAGAAAAACGTCAGCAACAGCGTGCGGATATGCGATCCGTCCACGTCGGCATCGGTCATGATGATGATCTTGTGGTAGCGGAGCTTCTCGATGGTGAACGCGCCTTCACCCTCGCCATCGCCGATCCCGGTGCCGACGGCGGTGATCATGGTCCGGATTTCGTTGTTCTGAAGGACCTTGTCGAGGCGCGCCTTTTCAACGTTAATCAGCTTCCCGCGAATGGGCAGGATGGCCTGGAACTTCCGGTCGCGCCCTTGTTTCGCCGAGCCGCCTGCGGAGTCGCCCTCGACAATGAACAATTCCGTGTTCGCCGGATCGCGGTCGGAACAATCGGCCAGCTTGCCGGGCAGGCCACCGCCCGTAAGCGCGCCTTTGCGCACCGTTTCCCGCGCCTTGCGCGCCGCCTCACGCGCCCGCGCCGCGAGCAGGCCTTTCTCGATCACCTTTTTCGCGACGGACGGATTGGCGTCGAAATGGGTCATCAAACCGTCGTAAATGACCGATGCGACGATGCCGTCGATCTCCGTGTTGACGAGCTTCACCTTCGTCTGCGACTCGAAGCGCGGGTTGGGCAGCTTGACGCTCAATACGCAGACCAGGCCTTCCCGGACGTCATCCCCGGAAATCGCCGGGTCTTTTTCCTTCAGCAAATTGTTTTGCTTCGCATACTGGTTGATGGCGCGGGTCAGGGCGGAGCGGAAACCGGTCAGATGCGTGCCACCGTCCGTGTTCGCGATGGAATTGGCGAAGCAAAGGATCTGGTCGTTGTAGCTGTCGGTGTATTGCATCACGCAATCCACGAACACTTCGTCCTTTTGCCGGTTGATGATGATCGGCTTGGGATGGAGCACCTGCTTGTTGCGACCCAGTTGCCGGACGAATTGCTCGATGCCGGCCGGGTAAAAGAACACTTCCTTCTTCTCGTCGCGCTCGTCCTTCAAGGTAATCTCCACGCCGGGATTCAGGAACGCCAGCTCGCGCAGGCGATTGGCCAGAACATCGAACTTGAATTCGGTGGTGATCGTGAAAATGGTCGGATCCGGTTTGAAGGTGATGAGCGTGCCCGTGTGTTTGGACTGGCCGATCACGCCGAGCTTCTTGGTCGTCACCCCGCGCGCAAATTCCATCGAATACACTTTTCCATCGCGCGAAACCTCGACCTTGAACCAATCGGAGAGCGCGTTCACGCACTTGGCGCCGACGCCGTGCAAACCGCCGGAATACTTGTAAGCGCCCTGGCCGAATTTGCCGCCGGCGTGCAGGTTCGTCAGCACCAGTTCGACCGCCGGGATCTTCCACTTGGGATGCATGTCCACCGGGATGCCCCGCCCATTGTCGCGAATCGACACCGAACCATCCATGTGAACCGCGACCTCAATCTTGTCGCAATATCCCGCAAGATGTTCGTCGATGGAATTGTCCAGCACTTCGAAGACGCAATGGTGCAGTCCGCGTTCGTCCGGGTCCCCGATATACATTCCGGGTCGCTTGCGGACAGCCTCCAGACCTTCGAGCTTGTCGATCTTCGACGCATCATATTTCTCCGGTGCTTCGGCACCGGTTTTCATCTTCTGTTCCGCTTCTACAACGTCATTTTCAGCCATAAAAATCTCACCGCTGGAGGCGCTCGGGCATCCTCTCAGAGTACTTCAAAATTTTAGAAAAAAACGGCCTGGAGCACAACATTTTGTTACAGGTTTTTTCCGGCCAAAAACACCATTAGTTGTGGGGAAATAATCAAACCAGCCAAACCTGTTGTGTTTCGCCGAAACCCTCATCTGCACGATTTCGCATCCTCTGTTCCCCCTGACTGAACGGCAAAATCCTGGGTTGCCGACACATTCGGTCCACATAGGATCGTCCCGTCAAGGGCCGTTGTGAAGGGACATAAGACGATACATCCTCCCTGTATTCCAAGTCAGCGCGAGCTTCGACCGCGAGTGCGGGAACTCTTGGCGGGTGGGGCACAGTTTGGTGGGGCGAGGCTCCGGACGAGCCGTCTCGCGAGGACGCTCGCCCCACCCGAGACGCAAGCTGTACCACCAACTCCCGACGGCATTGCTTGAATGCCCGAGCCTGGAGGGTTACAGTATGAACGATGAAACTGCGATTGGACCTGCTGGAGCACCTGACGGCAAAAGACATCCGCCAGGCGGCGGAGGAGTCGGTTCACCGCTTTAAACCCGAGCCCAATTTCTCAAAAACTGGGACTGGCACGCTGTCGTCAGCATCAACCAAGGAGCGTGTCAAAGAGGTAGAGCACAGCATGGCCTTAACTCGGAAACTGGAACGGCGTGCGCGGCGGACTGGCAAACGCTCCGAATCCAAACGCTGACCCTTACAGAAACGTTCGACCGTCTTCGCGTTTATCATCGCCGGGCGCCTTTTCTCTTCTTCAACGGCAACACCTTTGCCACCATCGGACGCGAATTCTCCTTCGTCTTGTTCAGCGATCTGGCGCCAGGCCGCACGCGCGAGGTCGGCTCCGCCGTCGCGCACTATATCGCCGGAGTGCTCGACCGCGAGGCGATGGTCGAAATCGTTGAGTCCTTGTCCGACATCGTAGCCTGGAAGCCCGGCGACCGGGTGAAAACCCTGCGCGGTTCGATGCATGGCCTCATTGTCCGCATCCTGAAAGACGGGCGCGTGGTTTGGAAACCCGACGGCACGGAGAGCGAGTTGACCGCGTTGCCGGAGTGTCTTTGCTCCGAAACCAAAGGGAAAGCTTGAACCATAGGCGCCACGAGATCGGAGCTTGTCCGCCTATTGCGCGGAAGGGGATTCTCAGAGGCGGACAGCCGCCAATTAGGCCAAGCCATGCAGGAAGCTTCCGAGGTGATTGGCTATGCCGGTGGCAATTGACACCAGCGTCCTGATATCAGCGGAAAAGCAACGCGACTTCGACGATCTCTTGCCCGAAGGCGAGGAAGGCCCCTATTACATTCCGGCTTTAGCGGCCTCGGAATTCCTGGTGGGGACACATTCTCCGGTCCGCGCAGATTTGCGCCGGCGAGCTTCACAGCTTTACCAGAACCGGTTCCGGTCACTGGTGTCCACGTTTACGGAAAGTGACGCCGCTCAGTTGTCCGCGCTGATCTCCGAACTCCGTACCAAGGGGCAGCAGATGAAGTTTTTCGACGCGGCGATCGCCGCCACTGTTTTGGCTCGGGACGACAAGCTGCTTGTCATGGACTCGGACTTCGACCGGCTGAAGGACCGCATCAAACTTTTGCACCCCTCAGAACACCCGTCCGCCTGACTCAGTTTGCCGCGCTTGGTTTTGGAATTATGGCAATCCTTGCCGATCGTCGATCACCAACAGTCCATATCCAATGAGTTTGCAGCCCCGCTTTCGATCAAGACACCCAATCGGCAGTGAAAGGCCATCGTAAGCGGTGGTGCGGCCTGTTTCGCGGACAAAACCAGGCGCCATTCCGGCCGCCGAATACTGTCTACTGTCTTGCGGCAGAAGGGGAAAACGGGTATCCGAGTAAGCGTGCGCACCATTCCGGTCAGCCGATCATCCTCCCTCACCCACAAATTCCTGGCCCGTTCGATTGCGTGGCTCTTGGCGCTCTCGCCGGCGGCGGCCTTCGCCGAGGTCACGCCGTATCCGCCCTATCCGGGCGCCGCGCCGAGCGAGGCTTACCGCGTGACGGTGAACGGCCAGCCTGTGTTCACGCATCATTTCCTCACTTACGACCAGTTTAATTGGATGGACTATGCCAGTTTCTCCATGACCGGAAAGGTCCACGTCACAGTCACCCTGCTCGTGAGCGAGCGGAAGGTGCTCACTTGCCACGTCAGGCCGCTCGCCTACGGCATCGAGCCGCAGATCAGCGGCAATACGGTCAGTTTCGACCTCGACCGGCCGCGGTACCTGGTTTTGTTTTTCAACGATGAACCCCTGTTCAACAACACCGGGTTGATGCTCTTTGCCGAACCGCCTGAAACGAATCCTCCACGGCTCGGCGATCCGAACGTGGTGAATATCCAGGACTACAAGGTTGACAGCACGGGTAAGACCCTCGAAACCACGAACATCAACCAGGCCATCAGTGACGTCTCGGCCCGGCCCGGGGGCGGCGTGCTCTTTTTTCCCCCCGGCGTTTACCTGACGGGCACGGTGTTCGTGAAGAGCAACGTCGTGCTTTACGTCGATGCGGGCGCCTTGATCCGGGGCTCGACCAGGAACGTGGACTATTCCTCGGCACCCACGCCCCCCGGAGGCAGGCAGCTTCGAGCCTTCATCGTCTTCGACAATGTCGAGAATGCCGGCCTCCGGGGTCGCGGCACCATCGACATGGACGGTTACCCGAGGCTGTGGCACGACTTCCAACCCGACACGTCGGACGGTCACGCAAGGGATGCGGACGGAAAGGTGCTGGATCCCCACGGCAGCGGAGTCCGGGGCTATGTGGTCAACAACAGCCGCAACATTACCTTCCAGGATCTGCTGCTCCTCCGGTCGGCCTATTGGACCGTGAACGTTTTCGGAAGCGAGAATTTCACCACCCGCAACATCAAAATCGTCAACCGCAAGCAGCAGTACCACGACGACGCCTATGACTTCGGCACCAGCAGACACATCCTGATTCAGGACGGGTTCGCCATGTCGATGGACGATACCTTTGCCCTTTACGGCGGCAGGGACAGCCGGCCGGGCGCGGCCAGGGGAATCGAGGATTTCGTCGTGAAAGGGTTTGTGAATTACTCCTACACCTGCTCCCTGGCCGTCGGGTATGGCGGCGCGCCGCCGGTCAAACACCTGCGCTTCGAGGACGTGAACTTCATCGCCAACCATAACAAGTTCGCCATCTGGATTCAATTGACGCCGGCGTATTTTACGGGACGGGGATATTCCTCGGGGGCCCGGTTCAGCCGAAACGCCGTTCTGGACGACTTCCGGTTTGTCAACTGCACCTTCGAGAACGACGGCGGCCACGTCTATATCGACGGCGGCGGGCAGCCTTTGACGAACTTCGCCTTCGAGAACTGCACTTTCTACAAGCCCACCAAACCGAGCCTGATGATGGGGCAGAACGTCGCGCCGATCCTGTTCAAGAACGTCAAGGCGAACGGAACAGTAATCCGGGATGCGCGCCAGTTGGAGCGGGCCGGTTTCGATCTCTCCGTCCCGGTGAAGTTCGAGCGGTGAAATAGTGTCTCCGGCGAAATCGCACTTGCTTTGCTGCCGCACGAACTTAATTTCCCGGCATGTCTGTCTCGGAAGCACACCCTAAGAAATCATCGGAAGGGCCGACGCCGGTTGTCGCAGGCGATTCCTTCTCGGGAAAAGCTTTGCCGTCGCATCCGGATCAATTTGCCCGCCGCCACATCGGTCCGAGCCCGGAGGAGACCCGGGCGATGCTCGATCTGGTCGGTTTTCCGAGGCTCGACGAGTTGATCGACAAAGCGGTTCCGTCGGCAATCCGGCTGGATCGGCCGCTCAAGCTTCCCGCCGCCCGGAGCGAAAGCGAAGCGCTCGCCGCGCTCAGGGCCATTGCCTCGCAGAACCAGGTGTGCCGCTCGTATATCGGGATGGGATACTACGACTGCATCACGCCGCCGGTGATTCAGCGCAACGTGCTCGAGAATCCCGGCTGGTACACGCAATACACGCCGTATCAGGCCGAGATTTCCCAGGGCCGGCTCGAGGCGTTGTTGAATTTTCAGACGATGGTCACGGACTTGACTGCGCTTGACATCGCCAACGCCTCGATGCTCGACGAAGCCACGGCTTGCGCGGAAGCCATGGTGATGAGCCACCGGCTCAAGGGGAACGAAACGCGGAATGCCTTTTTTGTCTCGGAAACCTGTCATCCGCAAAACATCGAAGTCGTTCGGACGCGCGCCAAAGCGCTCGGAATTCAAATCATCGTCGGGAGCCATGCATCGTTTCAGCCTGGCGACAACGTTTTCGGCGCGCTGCTGCAATATCCCGACACCTACGGAGCGATTCACGATTTTGCGCCGTTCACCGGTCACGCTCACACAGCAGGGGCCCTGGTCACCGTCGCGACGGATTTGCTCGCGCTTACACTCATCAAGCCGCCCGGCGAATTCGGAGCGGACATCGCCGTCGGGAGCGCACAACGATTCGGCGTGCCGCTCGGTTATGGCGGCCCGCACGCGGCGTTCATGGCGACGCGGGATCATTTCAAACGTCACCTGCCCGGACGGCTCGTCGGCGTGTCGAAGGATTCGCGCGGCAAACCCGCGTTGCGACTCGCGCTCGGCACGCGCGAGCAGCACATCCGCCGCGAGAAAGCCACCAGCAACATCTGCACGGCGCAGGCCCTGCTCGCCAACATGGCCTCGCTGTACGCCTGCTATCACGGGCCGGAGGGATTGAAGAAGATTGCGGAGCGGGTTCATGCGTTAACGGGAATCCTCGCGGTTGGCTTGGAGAAACTCGGCTGCAAAATTGAAAATGACTCTTATTTCGACACGTTGCGGATCAACCTGGGTGATTTTAGAAGCAAGGTAATCAGTCAAAACGCTGAAACGCTCGGATTCAACCTGCGCGTCATCGACGAAAGAACTTTGGGCATTTCGCTCGACGAACCGGCGACGGGTTCAGACCTGGAAAGGCTGCTCCAAGCCTTTGCTCCAGACCGCCACACCTCTTTCCGAGTCGAGAATTTGGCGGCTGAAACACAGGGGCTTCCGGCGCCGTTGTTGCGGACAAGCAAATTCCTTCAGCATCCGGTCTTCAATCGCTATCACTCCGAAACCGAGATGCTTCGCTACATCAAGCGGCTTGAATCGCGCGATCTGTCGCTCACCGCCTCGATGATTCCGCTCGGTTCCTGCACGATGAAGCTCAACGCGGCGGCGGAAATGTTCCCGGTCTCGTGGCCGGAGTTCGCCAGGATGCATCCGTTCGCGCCGATCAACCAGACGCGTGGTTATCAGATGCTTTTCGAGCAGCTTGAAACCTGGCTTGCGGAAATCACCGGCTTCGCAGGAATTTCTTTGCAACCCAATGCCGGGTCGCAGGGCGAATACGCCGGATTGCTCGTCATTCGCGCGTATCACGAATCTCGCGGCGACACGCATCGCAACGTCTGCCTCATCCCGACCTCCGCGCACGGCACGAACCCCGCCAGCGCGGTCATGGCTGGAATGAATGTCGTCGCCGTCGCGTGCGACACGAATGGCAACATTGACACGGCCGACCTGCGCGCGAAAGTCGAGGCACACAAGGCCGACCTCTCGTGCCTGATGATCACGTATCCGTCCACGCACGGCGTGTTCGAGGACAGCATCAAGGCGATTTGCGACATCATCCACGCGAACGGCGGACAGGTTTACATGGACGGCGCGAACATGAACGCGCAAGTCGGCCTGACCAGCCCCGGCTTCATCGGTGCGGACGCTTGCCATCTGAATTTGCACAAGACGTTTTGCATTCCGCACGGCGGCGGCGGACCGGGTGTCGGGCCGATCGGCGTGGCGGAACATCTCGTCGGGTTTCTCCCCAGCCATCCCGGGGTTGCGCAACGCAACCCCTCTCACATTTCAAATTTGAAATCTCAAATCGGCCCGATTGCCGCCGCCCCGTGGGGCAGCGCGGGCATTCTGCCGATTTCGTGGATGTATATCGCGATGATGGGCCCGGACGGTCTGACCGAAGCGACCCGGTTTGCCATCCTGAACGCGAATTACATTTCCAAGCGGCTGGAGCAGTATTTCCCCACGCTATACCGCAGCAACGGCCTCGTCGCGCACGAATGCATCCTCGACCTGCGCGCGTTCAGGAGCGTCACCGCCGAGGACGTGGCGAAACGGCTGATGGATTATGGCTTCCACGCGCCGACGCTCTCCTGGCCCGTCGCCGGCACGCTCATGGTCGAACCGACCGAAAGCGAATCGAAATACGAACTGGACCGTTTCTGCGATGCGATGATTTCGATCCACGCGGAAATGGCCGCCGTGGAAACCGGCGCGGCGGACGCGAAAAACAACCTGCTCAAAAACGCCCCGCACACGGCGGATCAGATCGCCAGCGACAATTGGAATCATCCCTACTCCCGCGAACAGGCGGCATTTCCGGCGAAGAGCCTGCAGGACTACAAATTCTGGCCGCACGTGGGGCGCATCGACAACGTCTTCGGCGACCGCAACCCGGTCTGCACGTGCGTTGGGATGGAAGCCTACCCGGCCTGAACGTCAATCCTCGGTTGCCGGCTCTTGGGACGGCTCGGAACCCGCCGCCTCCACCGCCGGCGTCCGCGCGTTGTCGAGTGTGTTGCCCTCGCGGATGACACTCTTGAGTTCGCCCGGCGCAACGGAAAGAAAGGTGTCCGTGCCCTCAAACGCCCTGCTCCCCCGCACAACATGTATAGCGGAAGCCAATAAATGGTTGGCCGAAGGATTGGTTTTGGCGTATTCCATCCTCAGCCTGAAAGTCTGTTTTTATGAAAATCACCGAGGCGTTGCTCGCGGAACATCTGGTCTTTCACAACTTGTTCGATCATGTCGAACACGCGGGGCCCGGACTGAAAACGCTGGCGGAAATCAAGACAACCGCCGCGCTGCTGGAATCCGTGTTGCGGGCGCACTCGCGCACGGAGGACAAAATGTTTATCGGGCCTCTGGAGCATTGCTTCGAGCAGATCGGGCAGCGCGAGACGTTCCATGAGGAGCACGACGAAATCGACCGCAAGTTGGGCCAGGTGGGGAAGGCGCGGCAGACGGAAAAGGCGCGCGTACTCCTGTTGGCGGTGATTGCGGACTGCCGCCAGCATTTCGACAAGGAAGAGCGGATCGTGTTCCCAATGGCCGAGCGGGTGTTGAAGAGCAAGACCCTGAACGAGCTCGGGCGGGTCTGGATGGACCAGAGGAGAAACGTCGCGACCTAGAACCCTCATGGAACTTGTTGCCGTTTGGAGGAAGGATTGAACATCCAATGAGACTGACAGCTTGGCTCCGGCTTTGGATGTTGGTTGTTCGATGTTGGATGTTGGATGTTTTTTCAGTCTTTACCAGACCGCCACGGCTCACTGCGTCTGGCGTGCGTTGCTGAACTCCCGCGAGTTGGCCGCCACCAGCTCCAAAGCCGCGTTGACGCCCGCCACAAGCGCAGCCACCCGAACCGACAGCGCAAAATCCGACGGTGCCTCCAGCGTGCAGGAGATCCGTGTCTTGTGCGTCAGTAAAAAGAAGGCTTCCGGCCAGTCCGGCCGCGTCCGCGGATCGACGTCCGGCCGGAGGATCCCATTGTGGGCAGGGCGACCTTCGATCATTTCCGAACGATCAATCGGACAGACTTCCGCAACACTCCGGACGATGGCGTCGGCGACGGGAGGAAGGCCGGCGGTCTTGAGTTCGTACACATAAAAGCCGAGGGACTCCCAGTCTTCGTGAAGGCAAAGGCACAGGTCGAACGGGGCTTGCCGTTCGAGCCAGGCAACATGAGCGACGACTTCCTCCGCCTGCGGCAGGCGGTACTGGCGGTTGAGATCTATTCCCCGCCGGTTTTCCCGCCGGTTCAGGACGAAGCCCGAGGGATTCAGGCAGGGGCAAAGCGTCAGATCGAGAGGAACCGGCCATCGGTTCTCCTGAAGAAGCCGGCGAGCGGCCAGAGGCCCCGCCGGCTCGTTCCCGTGAATGCCGGTGCTGATGTAAACGCGCAACGCACCCTGCGAACTGCGCGAGTCCGGGCGGGTCAGGGCGAAAAGTTCAAGACCGGCGGCGTTGAGGAACGTTTCCGGCTTCCAGCCGAACTGCCGGGCCGCGCTCTCGATATCGCGCAGCACGGCCTGGATGTCGATGGTCTCCCCGAAATAGCCGCCGATGTTTTTGCCGAGCCGCTGCATTTGGATTTACGATATACGATATACGATTGACGAGTGGATCGTCGAAACCGCGTCAATTGTAAATCGTATATCGTAAATTCATCCGGCCCTTACGAACTCGCGCACGCCATTTCATGTCCCGGGTTGCACCCGCACGGTTCCTGGTCCGAAAACCCGTGCTTGTCCCAGTTCGGATCGAGGCCGAGATCTTTGAGCATTTGCAGGTCTTTTTCGACGGGCTGGTTGAGGGTGGTGAGGTAGTTGCCGACCATGAGCGCGCTTGCGCCCGCCAGGAAAATCATGCTTTGCATATCGCGCAGGTTCACCGTGCGGCCCCCGGCGATCATGATTTCCTGCCTCGGCAGGATGAACCGGAAGCACGCGATGGTCTGGAGGATTTCCAGCGGCGCCAGCGGCTCCACGTTCGCGAAAGGGGTGCCGGGAACCGGATTCAGGATATTGATCGGCACGACATTCGCCCCGAGCTCCCTGAGCGAGAACGCCAGATCGCACCGGTCCTCGCGCGTCTCCCCCATGCCGATGATGCCGCCGGAACAGATTTTGATTCCGGCGTGTTTCAAGTGTCCGATGGTTTGCACCCGGTCCTCGTAGGTGTGGCTGGAGCAGACCTGCGGGTAAAAGCGCCGGGAGCTTTCCAGGTTGTGGTTGTAGCACTCGACGCCGGCCTGTCTCAACCGGTCGGCCACTTTCTGATCCTTGATAATCCCCAGCGACGCATCCGGACGCGCCTTGCCGCTCCGTTTCAGTTCTTCGAAGCGCTGGCAGATCTCGTCGAGCACCGGGCCCTCTTCCAATCCGCGCCAGGCGGCCACCAGGCCCAGGCCGGTGACGCCGTTCGCCTTCGCCTCGTCGGCCGCGGCAAGAACCGCGTCGGGTTCGATCAGGCCGTACCGGGGAGAGTCGGTTTGGTAGAGAACGGACTGCGCGCAGAAGCGGCAATTCTCGGAGCAGCCGCCCGCCTTCACATTGACGATCGAACACAGGTGGATTTTGTTTCCCTTGAAGTGTTCGCGGATCCGGTTGGCCCAGGAGAGCAGGTCGAAAACATCGGCCGTGTCGCCCAGGTCGAAAAGCCACCGGCCCTCTTCCCGGCTGATCGGCTCGCCGCGAAGCACACCCTGGCCCAACTCCGCGATGCGGGCATGGTCCGTGGCGTCAAATGATTTGACTGTCATGGTTGACAGCATAGGAATCGGCGCGCATTGCGCAAGCCGTGATATGCCGCGGCGGCGGGGTGGTCCGCCCGGGCAAGGCTCCCGGGCGCGCGGACGAAGCCCCGCCCGCGATTGGATTGAAGCGAGCGGCTTTCCAAACCTGGCAGGGCCGATCCCGCCACGGCGGGACTTGGACGCGCGGCAGCGCAGTGCTGTCCAGTTAAGGGATCTTTCGAATCAGCGGAGGACGGACCGGTCGTACGGGATTGATTGGTAGCGCGTACGGGAATCGAACCCGTCTTTCAGCCTTGAGAGGGCCGTGTCCTAACCGATAGACGAACGCGCCGTCCGAAGTCGGATTTCATGCTAACCTCCCGGAAGCGGATGTCAACGTCCGGGGGGGGTTCACCCGGTGTGCTCCACAGCCTTACGGACCGCGACTGTGTGCGCAGCACCAGTCGCTGCGCCCAAGCAATGTCCCTACGCCGTGGGACTATCCCCTGGCCTTCGCCCTTTCCTACCGTGCTGCGGCTGGTCCTCGGCGGACACAGCCGCGCTCCACAGCCTTACGGACCGCGACTGTGTGCGCAGCACAGTGCTGTCCAGTTAAGGAAG
>PLQC01000038.1 GCA_003159675.1 Limisphaerales bacterium | reverse complement strand
CGCACTCGCGCGGGGCGACCACGAACAGACGCGGGGAAGTGCTTGTACAGGTAAGTTTCAATCCGCGCCCCGCGCACTCGCGCGGGGCGACTGTTCACCCGGTTCGTCGAGGAGTCCGAATACGTGTTTCAATCCGCGCCCCGCGCACTCGCGCGGGGCGACGTCGTAGGTGAAGACGTTGGCCGGGCTCTTGCCCAGGTTTCAATCCGCGCCCCGCGCACTCGCGCGGGGCGACGAGGGGAGCGAAGGCGACAGGATGCGCGAGCCGTGGTTTCAATCCGCGCCCCGCGCACTCGCGCGGGGCGACCCGAAGTTTACGGCGCGGTGATTAACAATCGGCGTGTTTCAATCCGCGCCCCGCGCACTCGCGCGGGGCGACTGGCCAGCACCGCGTCGTCCTTCGGGGCGATGGCGTGTTTCAATCCGCGCCCCGCGCACTCGCGCGGGGCGACATCATGGCGAAGGTCACCAGGACGATCGTGGTGGTGTTTCAATCCGCGCCCCGCGCACTCGCGCGGGGCGACAGGTATTGGTAGCAGGCGAAGTCGTTATAGACGTTGTTTCAATCCGCGCCCCGCGCACTCGCGCGGGGCGACGTTCGGCTTCGAGCACCCAGGGGAAAGCCGGAGGGTTTCAATCCGCGCCCCGCGCACTCGCGCGGGGCGACCGAGCGTCAACGTGAACGGGAAAGCGTTCGTGATCGTTTCAATCCGCGCCCCGCGCACTCGCGCGGGGCGACTCGTGAGGACACCGCGAGCGCCAGCGCGTAATCTGTTTCAATCCGCGCCCCGCGCACTCGCGCGGGGCGACTGAAGATGGCCGACATGATCCTCCTGGCAACTGAGTTTCAATCCGCGCCCCGCNNGCGCACTCGCGCGGGGCGACCTCCCACTGGCGCGGGACAATTTACCTTTGATATGGTTTCAATCCGCGCCCCGCGCACTCGCGCGGGGCGACCCGAAGGAGCCCGGCATCATGGAGCAGTCGCGCCAGTTTCAATCCGCGCCCCGCGCACTCGCGCGGGGCGACGCCTCATCCCGCAGGACCAGGGCGCGCCAGGACCGGTTTCAATCCGCGCCCCGCGCACTCGCGCGGGGCGACAAGTTCTTTCCGCACCTGTTGCCGGTATATCGAAGTTTCAATCCGCGCCCCGCGCACTCGCGCGGGGCGACTGCGGTGCTGCCAACCAGCAGCACCGCAAAGCTTTAATATCCCATTCCCGCGAACGGGACGAGTTTTTACGCGTTTGCGCTGTTTTGATTTTCAAAGAACGATTGAAAGTGTCAGCCAGCCGCGAGGTTTCTGTCAGCCGCGAACGTGGCGGGGTTAAGTCGGCACTTAGGGTTCGCGGAAGTCGGTTCATAGGATGAGCGGTTCGGTCAGATCAACCGGTTTCTCTGCGCCATGGTGTTCCGTGCGTTGGGCGGCATTTTCATCGAGAAAGTAAAAGCGGAGCGAGTCTTCGTCCGTTTTGATTTCATGCAACAACCGGTCGCGCAAAGACGCCCATTCTTTTTGTCCAACCTGACATTCAAAGACGGATTTCTGGACGCGCGTGCCGTAGTCTTCACACGCTCGGGCAACCCGGCGCAGGCGACGCAGCCCGGCTTTTTCGACGGTGGAAACATCATATGTTACCAAGATTAACATGGTCGGGGTTATTTGGGAACCAGCGGCAGATACTCCGGCAAATCGGCGCGCAGGTGTCGGGCCAAAATGCGCGCCTGCACGAAGGGCAATTGTGCAATGCGCAAGTTCTGGTCGAGCAAAGGATGATTCAAGCTCTCCTGCTTGCGTTCCTGGTAGGCTTTGATAACGAGTTTGCGCCCGGTATCGGTAAATTCCACGGCCCCGCCTTCACGCAACACGAAATGGTCGGGCTGGATTTGCTGCCGATTGATCAGCGTGACAGCGAGACGGTCAGCCAGCCACGGACGAAATTCCTCCATCAGGTCGAGGGCGAGCGACGGGCGATTGGGACGGTCGGCATGGAGAAAGCCGACAAAAGGGTCGAGGCCGATGCTGGTCAGCGCGGCGATGCAATCATGTCGCACCAGCGCGTAGAGAAATGAAACCATGCAGTTGATGCGGTCACGCGGCGGACGGCGGCTGCGGGTGGTGAAAGCGAAGTCATCGCGTTGTTGTTTGAGCAGCAGCCCGAACACGGAGAAATACGTCTGCGCGGCCATGCCCTCGATACCGCGCAACTGGTCAAGCGGCGGATTGGTTTTCGCCAGATCGGAAAGCTGTCGCGCCAGAGCGTCGGCGGCGTCCGTAAGTTGCCTTTGTTCGGCAGTGTCATTCGTTTCGCGCCCGCCACGCAAAAGACTATTCCGGGAATTTTGGATTTTGCCCGCGACAATCTGACGGGCAATGGCGGCGGCGCGAACCGGGTCGTCCGCAACGCGGAATTGGGCGCGACGCAAGGTGACGCTGGTGTCGGCCACGCCGGTGACGCGGGCTTGCAAGTAGCCGTTTTCGGACAGGAAATTAATGGCGACACCATGCTCCCAGCAAAGGTCCATCGCGGGCGGACTGATGCTGGAAGCGCCGAAGACGCAGACCGACTCCAAATGGTGGATCGGGATGGATAATTTCCGGGTGTCGGTTGCCGATTGCCGGTTGCGCTCTTCCGGCGGCAGATCGGGCGGGTAAACGGGGACTTCGACCTGAAGCGTCAGATGATCGCGAGCCACGTAACTACCGGGCGTTGTGAGATAGAGCGTGTTTTGTTGGAGGTCCAAGTTGGTTGAGGGTCGGGAGTTGAGCGTTGAGGGTCAAGTTTCAAAAAGCTGTGCAGCGGCGCGGCGGAGCGACGCCGGCTGGCTCGTGACGCGCGGCAGACAAATCTTGAAGAGCGAGCACTCCTCGCAAGCGGGTTTGAATTCCGCGGGCGGCACCTGCTCCAAAGCGAGCAAGCGCTGAAGTTGTTTGATCGCCTCCTCGGTCAACGTCCGCAATTCGGGCGTGAACACAACTTCGCGACGGCGTTTGCTCTCGGCGTGAAACACCGCACCGCGTTCAACGGGAAGTTTGAACATTTCTTCCAGACACAACGCCTGCGCGCAAAGCTGCGCGTCGTCGTTCTCGAACTGGCGGCGCTTGCCTTTTTTGTATTCGACCGGGACCAGACTCTTGTAGGAGCCGACGTGAGAAGGCTCTAATCCACTTTGCCCCTCCTGGCTCCTCGCCTCCACAATATCGCACTTGCCGTTCAGACCAAGCCGATCGGAGAAGACCGGCAACGCGCGAAGAAGCTTTATACCTTTGGCAACTTCATACCCGGGCAAGTCGGCGTGCTCATGCACAATATCACCGAGCACGGTGTGCTTGTTTTCCGCCCGCCAGCCCTCGACGATCTTCAACGCCGCCCGGCGCGGGCAGTAGAGGAAATCGTTGAGGAGGGAGAGAGGGAGAGTTTCCATGAATTAGGTGATAATCGCGCCGATAGGTTTCGCTTCCAACAACGGCAGGATGCCTTTCATGTAACCAAGAAAGCCATCATACTGTTCATCGCGCAGACCGAAGAGGTCGTCGCCAAATCCAAGCGGCTTGGGATCAAGGTCGGGCAGGCGTGATTTCCAAATTTGCACGCTGTTAAGCATGACCTCTTTCGCGTTTGGAAATTGCTCTGGATCGCGTGAATCAAAGCGCGCGATTAAATCCTGATTCACAAGGACTGTTTGCGTGTCGGCAGTGATGAGACGGCAGAGCTTGGCCACTTCGGGATAGTCCGCGTCCTTCTCATGCTGAAGAATGCTTTTAGCAAAGCTTTCCGTCTGGCCAACATCGCGATTGAGTTCACGCTGGAGCGATTCGGTGCAATGGGCCGCCGCCGCTTTGCCTTCCCGGAACATATCCTCCAGAACTCGACGGGACACTTTGAAGTGAGGGTGCAAGGTGAGGAACCCGTCTTCGTCATGCCGGAAGTCCCAAACCTCGGCGTTGCCATATTCCGCCGATCGGTTGGCCCGACCACTGATTTGCAGAAGATTCACCAAGCCGCAGCTTTCGCGGAAGGCAGTACGAAACGAAAAATCCACGCCGGCTTCAATACAACTGGTGGCAACCAAGACCCAGTCCTTGTCCGCCTGCACCTTCAACCGCGCGCGAACCCGTTCGATGATGATGCCTCGGTCGCGTGGTGAAAGGGCGGTGGAAAGATGCTCGACCTGCATTCCCGGTCCAAGTGCGGTGCGAAGATGCTTTGCGAAAATTGCAGCGGACTGGATGGTATTCAGGATAACAAGCCGTGGGCCGGGCTTTGACTGCACGAAGTCCGCTAGTCCGGCCAGCGAAAGTCTCTCCGGTTTGGTTTTCAACTCGACGCGGCGCGTTTCCAGTGCCGCTGCTTCCTTGCGGAGTTCATCGGGAACCAGTTCGGCGACAGGCGGACGTTCAGCGGGCGGAACGAAGTCTGGCAAATCCCAGAACCGCGCCAGTGAGCCGCTGGCCAAGACTAAATGGCAGCCCCAATCGTCGCAGAGTTCGCGCAACCACTTCCACATTTGTGGCCAAAGCGGCGCAGGCATGGCGGCGTGGCTTTCGTCCACAAAGATGGCGGAGCCGGGCACTTGATGAAGCTTACGAAGCGCGGTGGTTTCTTTGGCCGCCAGCGTCTCGAAGAATTGAACCGCTGTGGTCACGACCACCGGTGCATCCCAGCGTTGGGTGAGTTGGCGCAGATCGCGCCAGTTCTCGCCCTTGAACTCGACGCGATGATGATGGGCGGCGACAACTTCATCAGGAGCCTCGCCATTAAGCACAAGAGAGCGCCGGTAAACGTCAACCGACTGGTCAATAACATTGGTGTAGGGCAAGACCACGAAAACCCGGCGCAGACCGCGCTCGCGCGCGACGTTGAGCAAATGCGCCATGACCGCCGTGGTTTTGCCGGTACCTACCGGACTGTCACAGGCGACAATGCGCTCATGGCCAGCCAGCGAGCGGTCACGGCAAGCGTGGTAAACCTGCTGACGAACTTTGAGCCGCAATCGTTCCTGTTCCGTGGGCGGCGGTTTGGCCGGAGCCAAGTTAGCGACATACTGGTCGAGCCTCGCCAGCCGGTCGCCAGCCCGGAGCGGCAAGCCGCGAAGCTCTCGTTCCTGCCGATAGTGCCGGGCGGTGTCGCTGTGATCCGCGTCAACGAGACAGGAAAGGGCGAGGCGGCGGACAAGGCCGGGAAGCAACGCGTTTGAGATAGCGCCCACAGCAGGAAACAATTGGTGGTGCTGTTTCAGATAGGCATCAAGATGTTCCTCAGTCCATTGCCACGCGCTCTTGTCCAGCCCGACAAGATCATTCGTATCGCGAAAGGCGAGGTTCAGGTTGTTGGCGATCTTGGCTTTCTCCTTCGGGAACGATGGCAGGCCGATGTGGTGCGCGTAAGCGGTGAAAGCGGCCTCGAACTGTTTGAGGCGCAGCAAATGAGTCGTGCCTGCCTCGACGTGATTGTAGCCGCGCTTGTTCTTTCGATTGTGGCGCAGGACTTCCTGAAACAACTCGTCCAGCTTGCCGAGGTCGTGGTAGGCGGCAGCCCGCTCAATCGTAGCCAGAAATGGCTCGCGCCACTTGGGCGAGAACGCCGCTGCATCCCCGGCGAAGAGTGCAGAATAACGGCACACGTTGCCGACGTGGTCGCGATAAGTTTGCTGCGGCGCGCCGTCGCGGGCGCTGTGGGCCAGTGGCTCAGAGATTTTGAGACTGTCGGTCACAAGGCATAGTCACGGTATTCGCCGCACTGCGCAAAAGTCACTTTACTGCTAGACCTAACCGGCAAGTCTTTGATTTTCTCCCAAGTTGGAAGATCGCCGTAGTCGGCCAGCGATTCAGACGGTTTGTCTCGATTGTCGTTCTTCTTCGGTATCAAGGCGTCAAGAAACGCGAAGTCAGAAACTGAACCGGCACGGCTGTTGTGCGTGAACGTGTGCGCATGGATGACCTCGACCATTGAACGAACAACGGAGCGAGTGCCCGCGTAGGTGTGCTTGAGCAAATGGAGCATCAAATCCACGTCGAGCTTCGTGCAGCCGGTCTTGTGCGCAAAGTTGGGATTCACAAAGAATGGAACCGCGTAGAGGCCATGCTTCACGACTCGGAACGCCATTGGTGCCATTCCTCGATCCTTGCCCGTTTCGACGCCTGATTTACTCGTCCAGGTCGAAAACTCAATCTCGATGGGGGCAATTGAGACGCCGACGCCAAAGTGCGCGATGCCGGAGCGGATTGTGTCACTGCCGCCTTCTTCAAGAAACGTATTGCCAAACAGTCGGCCATCCCAGTAAGCGTCAATGAAGGCTTGGCCGAGTTTTCCATCCTTCGGCTCCATCTGTTTCTTAATCTCGTCCCGCTTCCGACCGCGGCTTTCTAGGATTTGAAATCCATCGTCACTTTGGATTTTGAGGCTCCCTTTGACCTCCTGCCAAACGACTCCCTCCTTTTCCAAAACAAGGTCGCGGAGTTTGCGTTTCACGGAGACCGGCGAAATCTCGCCTTTGCCGTCCGGACGCTGGCGCGGAGAACTTTCACGCTCCGGGTCGCCGTTGGGGTTGGATTTGCGAACTTCCAAGATCAGGAGTCCGGTGATTCGTGGCACGAGATTGGTGTCTTGATTTTTGCTCATAATTTAATTGGGATATGGAAAGGTTATTGTTTGGGCGTGTCGTTTTTGGAGTGGTCAGCGAGATAGCCAAGCATGAGCTTGGCCTTGTCGGCGTCGGACATCTTGGCCGGTAACTGCTCAAACTTGATGGCGGCGGTGCAGGTACCAATTTCGCCGAGGAAATACTTCACGAGGCCAACTCCCGCTTTGGGGTCGTTGCTCTGGAAAGTTCGCGCCCACGCTTGATAAGGAGTTAAACGCTCTGCTAGGCGCGCCAGCGCGAAGACCGGTTGCTCCAATGCGGTGTTGAACAGGGCGTTGCCGATTAGTTGCGAGGGGCTTTCGCCCTTGCGCACATGTTCGCAGTATTTCAGATGCAGGCTGTCCGCGAGAGCGAGCAGTCTTCCGAGTTGTGTGATGGGTTCTTGCATAAAGGTTTCTTTGTGTTGTCCAAGTTTTCGAAGGAGGATTCCCAAGAGCGCGACGGACTTGAGCGATTGCCAGCGAACCGTGTCGCTCAAACCGGTCCACTCGCGTGTTGTTTTCACTGCACCAAGACCCGCCAAGACCAGACTCATGCGCCGAATCAACAATCCCAAGGCAACCTCAGTCTTTTGTCGGGCCAGCGGCGTTTCGGCCATGAAGATGTCGTAAGCGTCGGAAGTCGAAAACGCCCGCTGGAAGCTGGAACTGAATCCAGCTTTCGCGTCGCTGCTCCAAACGCGATTGAGGGTCGAGGCGAGATCGAGGGGACATGGAATTGTCAGTGGGCGGAAGACAGACTGCTTGATGGTTTTGTCATAAAACCAAACGGAGACTTGCGGCACGTTCCGAGCGCCTGCCTGCCAGTCTTTGGCCGCGTGAATAATGTCCGCTACGCGAAAGCGGCGATTGAGGCTGATTTGCTTGCGCCCCTTGTCAATGGAACAGAAGGACAGCAGGCGGACACTGAGATTGGGGTTGGCAGCGACTTTGCCCTCCAGCATTTCTAGGACTGGCTGGGCGATTGCCGCAAAATCCGCGTCAGAGAAGACATTCGCTTCGCCGCCGAACATCTCCGCAACCTGTTCGCGGAATTCGAGTTCACCTTCAATGTAGGCCACTAGCAAATCGCGCTTGTCTGGCTGGGCGCTGGGAATCGCCCGACAAGAGATGCCACGCTTGTCTTCGCTGGCGATATAAAGCAAAGCGTCATTCATCCTCTGAGCCAGCGCGGCAGAGATAGGAAACGCCTTTGCGCCTTCCAAACCGTAGCGACGCAGAGCACGCACCTCATTGGTGTTCACTGAAAACAACTTTAGATTTCCAAGTTCGGCGATTTTTGGGGACGGGAACTTATCCTGCAATTCAACCGTTTCGCCAGTGTAGGCGTCCACTCCCGCCGAGCTTTCGTCAGTTGCCGCCACCGTCGCGCTGGTATCGGCTTTCAAAAGAGCATCGTTGATGAGAGCGCTGGTTTCGGAGTGGGCGACACGCTTGAAACTTGAGTCCGGTTCAGCTAGGTCGAGGTAAACTGGTTGGTTAGCGTTCTTGTCTTGTTTGGTTTTCTCATTCCAGTAATCGGGAGTGCCGATTTTGGCCGCGCGTTTCTTCCAGTCCAAGACACCAAAGAGAATGTCTTGGAAAAGCAACAGCGTGTTCCGATCACTCTCGGCACCTCGATGGACCAACACGCCTGCCAATGAATCAGAGAAACTCTGGGACATCGGTTTCGCATCACCAACCACGGCCAGCAAGGTAAGGAAGTTTTTCAAACCAGCGGACGCACTCGAAAGCGTTGCGCGGAGTTCAGCGACCAATTCACCGCACGACCTTTGAAACTGATTCTCTTGACTGCTTGCGAACGTGCGTGGCACAGACAACTTGAAAAGCTGATCGATGGCCTCAAATAAGGCGGTGTTGGGACTATTCTTGTTCTTGCCCAAAACCAAAAGGGTTTCGACTGATGGCGCCAGCTTCTCCATCGGAACTTCGTTCAATTGCCGCAAAGGCGTAGGCAGGGTGAAGCCTGGGAAGCTCGAACCTGCCGAACCATGCTCTACACGAAACAGCGTAGCTGCGACCTCGCCTTTGAGCACCTCGACACGAGTGATGAATCCATCTTTCGTAACGCAGACAACCAGCAGATCCCTGTTCTTGCCCATCGGATTGATCCGAGGGTGCCGTGACAGCGGGGTTGTGCCCAACCGTTCGATGGCCTCGACCACTTGGGAAAGTTCATTGAGCATAGACGAGCACTCCTTTCTCGATGCGCAGTTTGCGGCTGAAGGTCGGTTTGACCAGCCCGGCTTGCGGCTGATCGAACACCATCCGCAGCATCGTCGGCAATTCGTGGTTCTCGCTTTCGCAGACGCGCGTTTCAGGCCGGAACGAGCCGACGTAGTCCGGCGCAAATTCCTTCCAACCCAAGCAGGGCGTGTAAAACCACTGGCCGCGCTCCAAGGCTCGATTGAACACGTCGTGATAAGCGTGCGGCGGCCAGGTCGAGGTTTCATGATGCCCGGCAAACTCGGCCTCGGCGTAGAGCCGGTAACACACGTTGACCAGCACCACGGCGTAAAACTGGAATGACGCGCCTTTCGCCAAGGCATCACTTGCCCGCAGCGGCCCGCCGTAGTTCGTGGTGTAACGGTGGAATTGTACCGGGGCGCAAATCTCGACCTTGGTCGGGCGCACGTTGACTGACTTCCACCGAAGGACGGATTCAAAAATGCCTTTCACGGCGCTGAACGTGGGTGCGACGTAGGACACGGGCGACGAGCCAGTGTCCGGTCGCGTCCACATGGCGGTGGGTCCGGAGATTTCGAGCTGGATGGGATAGGGCTTCATAATTGATGCAGCAGCCCAGCGAGTTCGGCTTCGGCGGGAAGGCCGAGCGGGGATGCGAATTGTTTCGCCAAGTGGGCAACGTTGCGCAGATGTTCCGCCAGCGGCTGCCATTTGCCGGAGGATTCCGGCAGGGCTTCCCCATTCTTGCCTTCCGCAGTATGCGCGTAAAACTTCACATGATCGCCCGGAGTGTCTGAACCGGAACTGTTCGTAACGCTCTTGTCTCCGTGTAACAAGCCATAGTTGTTCACATTTTCACGGCAGCATGACAGATAAGGTGGGACAAAAGCTGTCCAATCCAAAAATTATTTTCGCGTCCGGGCTCAAGCCCATTCGTGACAGAAGCGGCATTGCGGTTCGGCGAATAGTGGAGAATGACAACGGCGCTTGGGCCGTGCCAATTAATCAGAAACTGGCCGGTTCCTAGTATTGTAGTATTGACTCTTGTGGTAAGTAGGACACATCTGGCCATGGCCCCTGTTTTCAATGGCCCGGGGTGGCCTGTTTGCCTTGGGGTGCTTTCAACAGTTGCCTCAGCGCCACGATGCTGTCCGCGGAGCCGGCAAAGAGGTTGTCCGGAAATTCTCGATAAAACAAAAGATCGTCGTAAATGGCGCCTTCGTCATAACGGTTCGCCGCCAGCCCCGCCAGATACTGGAGCCTCAGGTTCCTGTCCCGGTTGATTGCCGCGGACTTCAACCATGGTCCCAAATCCCGGCCCTGCCCCGCGTAGGCCGCCAGCAGGCCGATGGCCGATTTGAATCCCACGTCGCGGAGCGACTGCGCCGCGGCGTCGTTTCCGTCCAGTCTGGCCTGCAGTGCGCGCACATCAATTCTCATGGCGCGTGCGCCGCCGAGAACGACCATGTCATAGCCCTGGCCGTTGTCGTCGTTGCTCCAGAGGGTTCCGTCGGGGAACACATCGAAGAACGTCGCCAGCTCGCTCCGGACCACGCCCGAGTCGCTCTCGTAAAGCGGGATCCATTGGGTGACGAGTCCGCCCGGGTTCAAATGTTGTTTGCAGAATTCGAAGTATTCCTTCGTGTAGAGTGTGGCGGCGCCTTTGACCCACGGATGGATCGGGTCGGACGTAATGATGTCGAATTTTTCCCGCGTGGTGCAAACATAGTGCCGGGCGTCATCATAGACGATCCGGACGCGCGGGTCCTTCAGCACGTTGTAGTTCTCCTTCTGGAAATACGGCGATACCGCTTTCGGAATCAGCGGCTCGATTTCGCAGATCACGATCCTTTCGACCTCCGGATAATTCACGAAGCAGCCGGCGGTGACGCCCGCGCCGCATCCGACCACGAGCACCGAGCGGGGGTTCGGATGGAGCAGCGCCGGCAGGTGCCCCAGCATGCGCTGCATCCGCATGTCGCGCGGATCGGTGGACGCCTCGACTTTGCCGCTGATGTGGAAATTACGCACGCCATCACGCATTTCCGTGACGGCGACGGAGGCGTTCATCCCTTCGCCCACATAAAGGAGCTTCCGATCGTCATTGAAGGTGGTCAGATACCGGCCATGGGCTACCAGTTGCCACGGAATCGCAGGGACGAACCACGCGAGCACAACGGCAGCCCCTGCAATCGCCGCAAGCCAAACGGCCGCGCCCAGTCTCCCCTGCGGGATTTCGTCAGGGACACCCCGGCCCGGGTCCCGGCCCGCCCCGTCAAATCCGTGGAAAGACGGCTGAATCCGGGGCGCCAGCATCAGGATGGCGGCGACTGCCGAACACCCGATCAACACTTGCTGGGCATGTTGTGTGCCCAACCGGGGGATAAACAGGAGGCTGGTTCCAAGGGCGCCGAAGATCGCGCCCAGGGTGTTCGCCGCATAAATCCTCCCGACGATGCCTGCCGGATCACGCCCGGGCGACGCGCCTGCCGCGAGGGCCAGGGGAAAGCTCGCTCCCCATAAAACTGTCGCCGGCAGGATGGCCCAGAAACAGCGGACCAGGTCGAGCTGGAAATTGAACCATGGACTCCGGGAAAGGGAGGGATTCACCGGCCAATAAGGAAGCGACCTGGCGAGCATCCAGGCGGTCCAGGCCACTCCCGCCATCACGAGCGCCTGACAACAACCCAGGGCGATGCGCGGCGTCCGTGTCCGCCGCACCACCAGTGATCCGACGCCGCTACCGATGCCCAGGCCCACCAGGAACACCGCCAGAATGATCGAAAACGTGTACACCGTCGCGCCCAGCAGCAGCGACAACAATCGCGTCCAAATCACTTCGGCGCCCAAGGCACAGAATCCGGACAGGCCAATCGCGACATAGACCATCGCGCTTCCCGGTGCGGCCTTCGCGCAGGGCGGGTTTTGGGTTGCCGGTTTGAAACCGGGCTTGGAGGCCAGACCCAGGCCGAGCAAGGCGACCAGTCCGTTCATGGATGCGGCGACGCAGGTTGCGGTCGCCATGTCGTGGACCCGCAGCAGATAGAATCCTGCGAACAGGCAACCCGCAACGGCTCCTGCGATATTTGCGCCATAAAGAAGTCCCAGCCACGAGACCCCTTTGGGCGACGCTTCCACCCAGCGCCCGGCCACGGGCAACGTCGCTCCCATCAACACGGTAGGCGGCAGCAAACACGCTCCCGCGACCGCACCGCGCAGCAGGATTCCCGCAAGACCATGGCCTGCGTTGATCGCGTAGAATCTGCCGGCCCATGGCACCGCAAACAGCACCACGATTCCGGCGACGCCGATTCCGGTTTCCAGCAGGGCATAGATGCGCAACGGGTTTCGGGAGGGTGCAAGGGCCCTTGGCAGGAGGAGGCTGCCCAGGCACATCCCACCCATGTAGGTCCCCAGTAATATGGCCAGTGAGACGGCGGAGGAGCCGATCACGAGTTGCAGCAACTGGAGCCAGACAATTTCGTAGATCAAGGCGGCGCAGCCGCTGCCGGCGAACAACAGCAACAGAGGCAGGAGGCGGAGGGACGCGGAGAAATCGCATCGTTCGCGCGCGTCCGATTCGCTCAGATCGAGAGTCATCCAGTCAGGCGTTGGGCTCCAGCGTACGCACAACCGTGCGCGCGAACAACTGTTTCTCCGTCACACCACCTCCAATACGATCGAACTTGCCAGCCTCAATTTCCGACCTAACATGTGGGACAGGATGACGCGGCAACATTTTGTCGAGAGCCGGTACTGCGGCGCCGAGTGCCAAGGCGGCGCTTTTTGGAAATGTTTTGTCTTCGCACCTCGGGCGCTGCGCCTCTAAATTTGCCATGGCGCCGCCCAAGTCCAGTTTTCTCGACAAGGTATTGGGTCGAATCGGACGGCTCGACACGGAGGGGCTGCAGACGGTCGTCCAACGGCTCGCCCGGGAGCGGACATTTCTCGAAACGCTGTTCAACACCATCGAAGACGGTGTGCTGGTGGTGGATGAGAACGGACGGATCATTTACTTCAACCAGGCCGTGACGCGCCTGCTCGGATTGCAGGCTAGTGTCGAGGGCCTGCCCATCACCGATTTTCTGCCCGAACTGGGATGGAAAAACATTTTGCAACTGGATGCGACGGGCGGAAAGCGCCTCGTGCGGCAGGAATTCGAGGTCCAGTATCCGCGCCCCCGGTTTCTCCTCCTGTACGCCGCGCCGCTCGACGGCGAGGCGGCGGGAAGCGCGGGGGTGGCGTTGATTCTGCACGACGCGACGGAGGCGCGGCAGAAGACGTTCGAGGCCATCGAAAGCGAACGCATCCAGGCCCTGACACTTCTGGCCGCCAGCGTGGCGCATGAAATCGGCAATCCCCTCAACGCGCTGCACATCCACCTGCAACTGATGGAGCGGGAACTCAAAAAGCTGCAGACGTCCACCGGCCCCCCCGCGCGCGGCGGCCCCACGCCGCGTTCCCAGAATCTTTCCATCGAGACCGACGCGGCGGAATCGGCGGGCAAACTCGAGCAATACCTCAAGGTGGCCAAGGGCGAGCTCAACCGGCTGGATTACATCGTGACGCAGTTCCTGCAGGCGATACGGCCGGTGGCGCCCCAGTTGAAGCCGGGTTCGCTGAACGAGGCGATGGAAAGGACCCTGGACCTGCTGCGTCCGGAGCTGGAGAACCGCGGTCTGAACGTGAAGCTGAAGCTCGCCGAGCCGCTGCCGTTGGCGCCCATCGACGCGATGCAGATCCAGCAGGCTCTGGTCAACCTGATCAAGAATGCCATGCAGGCGATGACCAAGGGCGGGACGCTCACGCTTCAAACCGGCGAACGTTCGGACGAAGTATGGTTCAGCGTGTCGGACAACGGCGGCGGCATCCCACAGGAGCAGATCAACCGCATTTTCGAACCATTCTACACGACCAAGAAAAAAGGCACCGGGCTCGGCCTCATGATCGTGCAACGGATCGTGCGGGCGCACGACGGGCGGATCGACCTCGAGAGCCACGTGGGCCGCGGCACGACCTTTCGCGTCTGGCTGCCGTTGCACGAACGAAAGCCGCGGTTGCTGGAGGCGCCGTTGCATGACTAAGGCGACGCTGTTGATCGTGGACGATGAGAAGTCCACGCGCGAGGGGCTGCGCGCGGCGTTGGGGGAGCGGTACGACGTGTATCTGGCCGAGGACGCGAAAGCGGCGATGGAATTGCTGGAACGGGAGCACTTCGACGTGGTGCTCACCGATTTCCGGCTGCCGAACGAGGACGGAATGAAACTGATTGCCCGGGCCAAATCGCTGCCCAAACCGCCCATCTGCATTTTGATGACGGCGTACGGCTCGGAAGAACTGGCGGTCGAGGCGATGAAGCACGGCGCGGACGATTACATTGCCAAGGGGCGGCTGCAGATCGATGAGCTGGAAATGCGCATCGCGCGCGCGCTGCGGCAGCAGAATCTCGAGGTGGAAAACGTTTCATTGCGGCAGCAGCTCGATGCGAAGTTCGGCATGGAAAACATTGTCGGGAAGTCGCCGGCCATGGAGGAGGTCTTCGAGGTGGTGCAGCAGGTTGCCCCCACGCGCGCGACCGTCCTCCTGCAGGGGGAAAGCGGCACGGGCAAGGAGCTTGTCGCCCGGGCGATCCACCAGCTCAGCCCGCGCGCCAGTCAGCCCATCGTGACCGTCCATTGCGCGGCGCTCTCGCCCACACTGCTGGAAAGCGAGCTGTTCGGCCACGAGAAAGGCGCCTTCACCGGCGCGTATGAACGGCGCATCGGACGGTTCGAACAAGCCCAGGGCGGGACGCTGTTCCTCGACGAAATCGGCGAAATCGACGCCTCCGTCCAGATCAAACTCCTCCGCTTCCTGGGCGAGCGGACCTTCGAGCGGGTCGGATCGAACAAAACCCTGACTGCCGACGTGCGCCTGATTGCGGCGACGAACAGGAACCTGGAGGAGCTCGTCAAAGCCGGGTCGTTTCGCGAGGACCTGTTCTTCCGTCTGCGCGTGGTGGAAATCTTTCTGCCTCCCTTGCGGGCGCGTTCGGGGGACGTTCCCTTGCTGGCGCAAAACGTCCTGCGTGAATTCGCGCGCGAGAACAACAAGCCCATCGCGGACTTCACCGCGGATGCGATGGAACTCCTGATGAACTACTCCTGGCCGGGCAACGTGCGCGAGTTGCGCACGGCGATCGAACACGCCGTCGTGTTGTGCCGTGGGGAACGGATCTCCGCGCGCGATCTGCCGGCCTCCGTCCGCGAAGGGTCCGCCTCGGCCGCGGTTGACCCCCAGCGGGTGCTCGCCCGCAACGACCTGACCGTCAAGGAAGCCGAGAAGCAATTGATCATCCGCGCGTTGAAGGAGACCCAAGGCAACCGCACGCTGGCCGCGCGGAAAATCGGGATGAGCCGCCGCACGCTCCATCGCAAACTCCACGCCTATCAGCTCGAGGACTATTGATATGCCCCTTCTGCAAGACTTGGTTTATAAACACGGAACCGGCGGCAAGGGTTATTTCCGGGCGCTGACCGTGATGCTGGCGGTGTTGCTCCTGGCCATCGCTTATGACCTGCGGGATTACAGGAACTTTTCAACGCAGGAAGCCATGGACGCCGCGCAGCTCGGACGCCGCATCGCCGAAGGCAAGGGCTACACCACCGCGTTCATCCGCCCCTTCAGCATGGATTTGATCCAGGGAACCAACCGCAGCAACCACACCGCGCTCAAACCGGGCACTGTGTCGGATGACGCCCAAATCAGGGGGGCGCCCCCCGACATCTCCAATCCGCCCGTCTATCCGGTCGTGCTGGCGGGGCTGATGAAGGTGCTTCCCTTCCGTTTCATCGCCTCCACAACCAAATCGTTTTGGAGCAGCGACGGACGGTTCTGGCGATATCAACCCGACTTTATCATCGCCGTCTTCAACGAAGCATTGTTCGGGGCGGTGGTGGTGCTCGCCTTTGGTTGGGCGCGTCGCTTGTTCGATCCCGGGGTGGCCTGGACCACGGTGGTATTGCTGCTGGGCAGCGACGTTCTCTGGCGTTTCAGCGCTTCCGGACTTTCCACGATGCTGTTGCTCCTCTGTTTCATGGGGCTGATCTGGTGCCTCACGCTGTTGGAGGCCGAAACGCGCGCGCCGGAACGCCGGTCACGCGCATTGTTCGTCCTGGCGGCCGTCGCCGGGCTGCTTGTCGGCCTCGGAGGACTCACCCGGTATTCGTTCGGGTGGCTCCTGCTCCCCACGCTGGTTTTTCTGGCCCTGTTCACGGGTTCACGGCGCGGAGTCCTCTGTCTGGTCGCCCTCGCGGCGTTTGCCGCGGTGATGACTCCCTGGATCGTGCGCAACTGGAACCTCAGCGGGACGCCGTTCGGCACGGCAACCTATGATCTGCTGCAAGGCACCCCGCTGTTTCCCGGAAACCGGCTCGAGCGTTCTTTGGCTCCCACGCTCCAGTTGCCCTTGTCGGTGCTTTGGGGAAAGCTGTTTGCCAACACGCTCTCCCTGCTGAAAGACCTCCTGCCCGGCCTGGGCGGCGGGTGGATCACCGCCTTTTTCCTGGTCGGTTTGCTGGTGGGTTTTCGCAACCCGGCCATCCGCCGGATGCGCTGCTTCCTGCTCCTGTGCCTCAGCCTGTTGATCCTCGTTCAGGCCCTCGGCAGAACGCATCTCTCCGATGATTCACCCGAAATCAATGCGGACAACCTGCTCGTCCTGCTCCTGCCGCTCGTCGTGGTTTACGGGATCAGCCTCTTCTACACCTTGCTGGACCAGATCAACTTCACGCCTCCCGTGTTGCGCCCGGCTGCGGTCGGCGCGTTCGGCCTCCTGACCTGTCTGCCGATGCTTTTCACCCTCTCGACCCGGACCTCCCCCGTGGTCTATCCCCCTTATCATCCGCTGCTCATCCAACAGACGGCGTCCTGGATGAAGGAGGACGAGCTGATCATGAGCGACATTCCGTGGGCCATGGCCTGGTATGGCGACCGGCAATGCGTGTGGCTCACGTTGAATGCCACGGCGAACCCCAACAATCCCAATTCAGGCGAGAACTTCTCCGCGATCAGCGATTCCCAAAAGCCAATTCGCGGCCTTTACCTCACGCAGAAGACGACCGACAGCCGCTTTGTGTCCGATTGGATCCGGGCCGGTGAGGGCAGTTGGGGCAATTTCATCACCGATGCCATCCTGAAAAGGGAGGTCCCCGTGAACTTTCCGCTCCGCCAGATGCCGACCGGGTATATGCCGGAACAACTGTTTCTCTCCGACTGGAAGCGCTGGCAATAAGGAGGCCGGTTCGTCCTGGAATACAAAAGAAGTTCATAAAATGACAATTTCGGCGGAGCCGTTTCGGCGCTCCGCCGCGATCATTTCTGTGGGCATCTTCGCAGCATGAGTTGGCGATGCCCGCAACGCGCCGGCGAAGGGCCGGCCAGAGCGAAATGATTGCAACTGTTTCAAAACCCAAGCAGAGCCGCCTGACGGAAATCCTGGCGCACGCCAGCGGCGACAAGCGCTTCAAAATACTCGAGGCGCACATGAAAAAGCACCAGTTCAAGCAGGACGCCCTGATCGAGGTGCTGCACAAGGCGCAGGAATTGTTCGGCTACCTGGAGGACGACCTGCTCCTGTTCATCGGGTACAAGCTCAAGCTGCCGGCCAGCCGCGTTTATGGCGTGGCCACCTTCTATCATTTCTTCACCCTCAAACCCAAAGGCCACCACACCTGCGTCGTCTGCCTCGGCACCGCCTGCTATGTCAAGGGCGCCGATAAGGTGCTCGCCGCGATCGAGGACCAGGCGAAAATCAAGGCGGGAGAAACCACGCGGGACAACCAGCTCTCCCTGCTCACCGCGCGCTGCATCGGCGCGTGCGGCATCGCCCCGGCCGTGGTGTACGACGGCACGGTCACCCCGCGGCAAACCGCGCAATCGGCCCTCGAACACCTGAAAGGATGGATCGGCCATGATCATTGACGATCTGATCGAGATTGCCACAAAAGAGCGCGCTTCCCGCAAGAAATTCACCATCCGCTGCTGCATGGCGGCCGGATGCATGTCCTCCAACTCCGAAGCGGTGAAGAAAGGCCTCGAAACAGCCGTCAAGGAGGCGGGCCTCGACGAGTTGGTCGAAGTGCGGGGGGTCGGTTGCATGAGATTGTGCTGCCAGGGCCCGCTCGTGCAGGTGGATCCGGCGGGCGCCCTCTACGAAAGAGTCGCTCCGGAAGACGCCGCTTCGGTCGTCGGCACGGTCAAAGGCGGCCAAACCCAGGCCCAACGCGGCGATCCAAACAGCCCGTTTTTCACCGGCCAGTTTTCCATCGTGCTCGCCAACAGCGGTTGCGTCGATCCCGAACGCATCGATTCCTACATCGCCGCGGACGGTTACAAAGCCCTGCACGAAGTCCTGCGGGAAATGACGCCGAAGGAGGTCGTCGATGAGATCATCAAAAGCGGCCTGCGCGGCCGCGGGGGCGCGGGCTTCCCGACCGGCCTGAAATGGGGAACGGTGGCCAAGACGGAAAACAGCCACAAATACGTCATCTGTAACGCCGACGAAGGCGACCCCGGCGCTTTCATGGACCGCAGCGTTCTGGAAAGCGACCCGCACAGCGTGCTCGAAGGCATGGCCATCGCCGCCTATGCCGTCGGCGCGGCCCAGGGATTCATCTATGTCCGCGCCGAATATCCGCTGGCGATCAGCCGCCTCCAGACCGCCATCAAGCAGGCGAAGGAACGCGGCCTGCTCGGCAGCGGCATTTTCGAATCGCCGTTCACGTTCAACATTGACCTGCGCATCGGCGCCGGCGCGTTCGTTTGCGGTGAGGAAACGGCCCTGATGATGTCCGTGGAAGGCAAACGCGGCACGCCGCGCCCGCGGCCGCCGTTCCCAGCCGAAAGCGGATTGTGGGGCTGCCCGACGCTCATCAACAACGTCGAGACGTTCGCCAATGTCCCGTCGATCGTTCGCAAGGGGGCGGATTGGTTCGCGTCGATCGGAACGGAGAAGAGCAAGGGCACCAAGGTTTTTGCGCTGGCGGGCAATATAACCAATACCGGGCTGATCGAGGTTCCGATGGGCACCTCGCTGCGCCAGATCGTGGAGAACATGGGCGGTGGCGCGCCGGACGGGGGCAGCATCAAGGCCGTGCAGACCGGCGGCCCTTCGGGGGGTTGCATTCCGGCCGCATCCCTGGACACGCCGGTGGACTACGAGTCCCTCGCGAAGCTCGGTTCCATCATGGGCTCGGGCGGAATGATCGTCATGGACGACACCACCCGGATGGTGGACGTGGCCCGGTTTTTCATGGAGTTCTGCATGGACGAATCCTGCGGCAAATGCGTCCCATGCCGGGCGGGCACCGTGCAGATGTATCACTTGTTGAGCAAGATTCTGGCGCGCAAAGCGACCGCCGTCGATTTGCGGAAGCTCGAGGAGCTGTGTGACATGGTCCGAAACACCAGCCTCTGCGGCCTCGGCCAGACCGCGCCCAATCCCGTGCTCAGCACGCTGCGGTTTTTCCGCAACGAATACCTCGAATTGCTCGGCCCGGAGGTTCACGGGCCGAATGGCGAGGCGAACGCCACACCCAGTTAACTTTTATGGCCGCAAAGACACTGACGATTGACGGTAAACAAATCAGCGCGTTCGAGGGCGCGACGCTCCTCCAGGCCGCCGAGGAAGCCGGGATCAAAATCCCAACGCTCTGCCATATGGAGGGCGTTTACGACGTCAGCGCCTGCCGCCTGTGCCTCGTGGAAGTCGCCGGCGTTTCGAAACTCCTGCCGGCCTGCACGACCCGGGTCTCCGAGGGCATGGAGGTGACGACGGACAGCGAGCGCCTGCGGAAATACCGCCGGATGATCCTCGAACTGCTCTTTGCCGAGCGGAACCACGTCTGCGCCGTCTGCGTCTCGAATGGGCATTGCGAATTGCAGACGCTGGCCTGGACGCACGGGATGGACCACGTCCGCTTCGATTATCGCTCCCCGCGATGGGAGGTGGACAACACACATCCGCGCTATGGGATGGACCACAACCGCTGCATTCTGTGCACCCGCTGCGTCCGCGCCTGCTGGCACATCGAAGGCGCCGGCACCAAAAACGTCTCCGGCCGCGGCGTGAACTCCAGGATCATTTCCGATTTGAACCAGCCCTGGGGCAGTTCCGACACCTGCACGTCATGCGGCAAATGCGTGGACGCCTGCCCCACAGGCGCTCTGTTCAGCCGGGGCTCCAGCGTCGGCGAAATGGAGCACGATCGCCAGAAACTCGAATTCATCGTCACCGCACGGGAGAAAAAACAATGGATCGCTTGAAAGTAGCTACGGTCTGGCTGGGCGGCTGTTCCGGATGTCATATGTCGTTCCTGGACCTGGACGAATGGCTCATCGACCTCGCCGCCGCCGCCGAGATCGTCTATAGCCCCGTCATGGACATCAAGGAATACCCGGAGAACGTGGATGTCGTTCTCGTCGAAGGCGCCATCGCCAATGAAGACCATGTGGAAATGATGCGCCGCGTCCGGAAAAACACGAAGATCGTCGTCGCGTTCGGCGACTGCGCCGTGACCGGCAACGTCACCGCCATGCGCAATCCGTTGGGCGACCCGGAGAACGTCCTGCAGCGGGCCTACAAGGATGCCGCGGACGTCGCGCCCCAGTTTCCGCTCGAGCCGGGCATTGTCCCCAAGCTAACGCCGCGCGTCACCCCGGTGCACGAGTTGGTGCCCGTGGAGGTGTTCCTCCCCGGCTGCCCGCCCCCGGCCGCGCGCATCAAATTGCTCCTGGAACAGGTCCTGGCCGGCAAAAGCGCGCAACTGACCGGAGCGAACATCAAATTTGGATGAATATGCCCAGCCGAATTGTCATCGACCCCGTCACCCGCATCGAGGGTCACGCCAAAATCACCATCCAGTTGGATGATGAGGGCGCGGTTGCCGATGCGCACTTCCACGTCACCGAGTTTCGCGGATTCGAAAAATTTTGCGAAGGCCGGCCGCTGGGCGAAATGCCCGGCATCACGGCGCGCATCTGCGGCATCTGCCCCGTCAGCCACCTGCTCGCCTCCGCCAAGGCGGGCGACCAGATCCTCGCCGTCACGATCCCCCCGGCGGCCGACAAGCTGCGCCGGCTGATGAACCTCGGACAAATCGTGCAATCACACGCGTTGAGCTTTTTCCATCTGAGCGCGCCCGATTTGCTGTTGGGGTTTGATGCCCCGCCCGCCACCCGCAATATTTTCGGGCTGGCCGCCGCCCAGCCCGACCTCGCCCGCAGCGGCATCCGACTGCGCCAGTTCGGACAGGAAATCATCGAGTTGCTCGGCGGGGAAAAAATTCATCCGTCCTGGGCCGTGCCGGGAGGCGTCCGCGCCCCCCTCTCCGAAGAGGGCCGGCAGCGCATCGTGCAATGGCTCCCCGAAGTCCGCGTCACGGCGCTGACCGCGCTGAAGCTCTTTAAGTCGATCCTCAAAAAGCACAAGGCCGAGACCCAGATTTTCGGCAACTTCCCTTCGCTGTTCATGGGCCTGGTCGCCCCCGACGGAAGCTGGGAACATCACGGCGGCAAACTCCGCTTCATGGACAGCAGCGGCAATGTCATCGCCGACCAGATCGACGCGGCGAATTATCGGGAGCACATTGGCGAAGCGACGGAGAAAACTTCCTATTTGAAATCGCCGTTCTATAAGCCGCTCGGTTATCCGGATGGCATGTACCGGGTTGGCCCGCTCGCGCGGTTGAACGTCTGCGAGCGCATCGGCACTCCCGTCGCCGACGAGGAACTCGCCGAATTCAAGAGCCATGGCCGCGGCGCCGTCACCTCCTCGTTCCTGTATCACTACGCGCGGCTCATTGAAATCATCGCCGCCATCGAGCGCATCGAACTGATGATGGACGATCCGGACCTGCTGTCGAACCAACTGCGCGCCGACGCCGGCATTAACAAGCTGGAAGGTGTGGGCGTGAGTGAAGCGCCTCGCGGAACCCTGTTCCATCATTATGAAGTGGATGAAACCGGGCTGATCAAGAAGGTCAACCTGATCATCGCCACCGGCCAGAACAACCTGGCCATGAATCGCACCGTGGCCCAAATCGCACGGCATTACGTCCGCGGAAAAAAAATCCTGGAACCGATGCTGAACCGCGTCGAAGCCGGCATCCGGGCGTTCGATCCCTGCCTGAGCTGCTCGACGCACGCCGCCGGCCGGATGTCGCTGCGCATTCGGGTGCTCGGCGCGGACGGCACGGTGGTCAACGAGATTACGCGCGACTGAAACGAGCGGCGGATTTCTCGAAAGACGTTTTCGATCGATGAAACCCGCCACTCTGCGAGGTGGCGGTGGGTCGAAACGACTCACCCGTGGGTTTTCAGCTTCCTGTCAGACCTTTGTATGGCGGTTGCGGAAGAAGGCAATCGCGGCCCCGCCCAGCAGCGCCAGGCTGACAGTCGTCGGCTCAGGAACCGGACTTTCCGCCAGGGCACCGGTCAGGAGGTACGTGTTATAATTCGCACCCGTGATCGACATGGCGTTACCCGGATTGAGCGTCAACGGTGTGTTTACGCCCGGGTTTGCAGGGTCGATGGTGTTCAGCGTCAGTGTGTCGCCGGCGTCGAATAGCCCGTTGTTGTTCGCATCGTTCCAAGTGAGCCCGGTGAGGGTCATCACATGCCCGATGCCGTTGCCGGTTGGGTCGATGCCGAGTTCCACATCTTCACCAGTTTGCAATTGTTGCAGGAGGAAATTCACCGTCGGGTTCGCGTTCTGGTCCCACACGGGCCGGTTGACGGTCGCGTCCGAATCCATCCCCGCAAAGGTGGTTGTTCCAGGCGCATAGGTCGTGAGGTAATTCACCTTCCCGTTGACCCAATTCCCCTCGGTTGTTCCGGTGGTTGCACTGGTTGCCATGTACAGCGGGCCCGCCAGGAGCGCGGCTGCCGCTTGCCAGCTTCCTTGCCCTCCCTGCAACACGGGAGCGCCACCTCCGTCAAGTCCATAGACTGTCGGATACGCGTTTTGAAGAAATGTGAACGAGTTCATGGTGGCCGTGGGGGCGCAACTGAGCGCACCATTACCCGGTGGCACATTGTTTTGATTGACTGTGCCGAAGGCCGCTATCGTCGTCTCATCCATCGTGAAAATGGCAGCCCTGCCGTCACGCGCTCCTGTTGAAACCAGAGCCGTGATGCCCAAAGCCATCACCGTAAAGCTCCTCATTTTTCTAGCGGGAAATTGTTTTGTTGACGCTGTGCGGGCAAATGCTTGCGGTAACTGCTCTGAAGGATTTGTTAATGGGATCATAGGTTGCCTTTCATTTAATGGAGATGAGAAGCCACGCTGCGTTTGGAGCGTAACCGTACGGCCATGCGTGGTTTTCCATCACCTGGTTTTTTGGGTATGTGGCGATTAAACAGCAGACATAATGGACAATGCAAGCAAAAGTTATTCACAAGTGATGGCGCAGCGTTCCGCCTTCCCGCTGGTTTTAAGGCCGTTCCCGCCATAGCTTTTGCTCATGGCAAATCCCGATGAGAATGCCCACGGCGACGGCCTGCTCGTGATCGGTTATGGCAACGAGCTTCGCTGCGACGATGGCGTCGGACCCAGGGTCGCTGCCGCTCTCGAACGATTGAAACTTCCCGGTGTCCGCTCGATCGCCTGCCATCAACTCACACCCGAACTGGCCGAACCGGTTTCGCGCGCCACCCGGGTCGTTTTTGTCGATGCCGCCGCAGACGCCACAGCCGGAATTCAACTGCGCGAATTGAAGCCCGCGGAAACCGGGCAGGTCATGGCCCATGCGGCCGACCCGCAGTCCCTGCTTGCCCTCGCACGCGATGTGTTCGGCCATTGTCCGGCGGCCTGGTGGCTGACGATTCCTGTCGAAAAGTTTGAGTTCGGCGACGAGCTTTCTCCGCTCGCCCGCCAGGGCGTGGAACTGGCATCGGAAAGAATTCAGGCCCTGGCTCGGAATGTTGCAAAGGTTTGAATCCGCGTCTCAGCGGTTCGAGCGCCGGGCCGCCAGATAACGGTCCATGGCGGCAGCGGCCTCGCGGGCATCGCACACCACCTCCGACAGAGGCGCAGGCCCCCGCACGATCGAGCCGCCGGCGAAAACACCGGGCAGGTTGGTCATCTGGCCGGCATCGACGACAATACGGCCACGTTCATCCACGACCACCTCGGCGAAATCACCCACACGTGGCAGCCGGGCAGGCCCGAAACCATAGGCCACCAACACCACGTCCGCCGGAACATCGAACTCGATGTCGGCACGGAGCTTCACCTCGGGCTGTTCCGAAACGTCGGGATCTCCCAACTCGGTGTTCCTGCAGCGTACCGCCGTCACTTCGCCCGCGCTGTTGCCGATCACCGCCACCGGCTGGCTCAGGAACACGAACTGCGCCCCCTCCTCCAGAGCGTTCGCGTATTCCTCCCGGTCCGCGGCCATGGTCGCCGCGTCGCGCCGATAAACGCACAGCGCCTCGCGCGCTCCGCGACGAATCGCCGTGCGCAGAGCATCCATCGCGGTGTCGCCTCCGCCCAGCACGACGACGCGCCGGCCTCGAACCTCCGGCGTCGGCTCTCCCGGAGTTGCCCCGGACCCGGATTGGCGCACGAACGCATCGGCCGGAAAGACGCCCCGCAGGGCCGCCCCCGGCACCTCCAGGGGCACCGCATCCGAACGATTGAATCCCAGGAACACCGCGTCAAACTCCCTCCGCAGATCTCGCAGATGCACGTCCCGTCCGCAAACAACATTCATGCGGAACCGGACGCCCCGCCTTTCGAGCAATTCCACCCTGCGTCCGACCAGCTTCGTGTCCACCCTGAACCCGGGCAGCCCGTTCATCATCCGGCCGCCCGGCTTCTGGCGGGAGTCCAGAACGGTGACCGCATATCCCCGGCGAGAGAGCGCATCGGCGGCGACCAGGCCGCAGATGCCGGAACCGATGACCGCCACGCGCCGGCCCGTCAACGGCGCGACCGGCGGCTCCGACAGACCGTGCTTCCAGCCATAATCCACCAGGAACCGCGTGATCGAACGAATCGGGACGGGTTCCGCCCTGCCCTCCAACACGCAGGCCGCCTCGCACCGGCGTCCGCCAGGGCAGACATGCGAGGCGATTTCAGGCAGGGTGGTCGTTGCGAAGAGTAATTGCGCTGCTTCCTTGAACTGTCCGTCAGCCGCGAGCGCCAGCAGTTCAACAATCGGGGTTTCCAGCGGGCAGGCGGCCACGCAACTCGGGTTCGGACATTGGATGCAGCGGCTGGCCTGCTCGCGCGCCGTCGCTTCATCGTAAGGCTGGCTCGTTTCCCGAAAATCGGAGACTCGATTTTTGGCCGGACGCTTCGGAGGGTCCACCCGGTCCACCTCGCGCCATGCATATTTGGCGTGCCAATCCGGTCTGAGTCTCGCGTTCATAGTCCTCAATACTCTGAGCAGTTGCCGGCCCGTCCCCTCACCCGCCCGCGTCTGCCACAACGACAACCCTTCGGCAGTTGTTAACTTATTCTAACCTTCCGATCCTGATAGACAAGTAAAAATAATACTACGTCCATAGAAACAATGCCTTTTCTAATGATAGAAAGCTTCCCCTCCGGAGGCGGCTGGGGAGCTGCGTTTTGATATGGATTGCACGTGGGCACGGCTTAGGGCGGCCTTGCGGTGGCATTTCTATTCGGGGGAATTCGCGACATTCGTGGACAAAAGCTGCTTTCTTGGTGAAAATAGGGGTCACATCTTAACATTTAACGAAAATAGGGGTCACATCTTAACATTTAACAATTGGCTCAACCTAGATGTTGTTAAGATGTGACCCCAATTGAGACACGGGAATTCGCGACATTCGTGGACAAAAGCTTTCTTGATCCGCGAATTTCACGAATTATCGCGAATGGTTTTCCTGGCACAGAAAACGGAGGGCGATGCCGCGGATGAACGCAGATATCGGATGAGGAGGAACAGACGCGCCAGCTTCGGATCTCGCTTATCTGCTTCAACTTGAGGCCCCGCTAACCCAGCACGTTCTCGTGGAAACCCTGTATCGTTCGCCGGTGGAAGGCATAGACGGCTCCGGCGATCAGCAGCGGGACTGCCGCTCTGAGCCATTGTGGACTCGGAGCGATACCTAGCATAAAAGAATGTGGCTCAAGGTGGAACCGGGTGAACAGGGCATAAAGTGAACAGACGGCACATGCGGTCACCATCCACTTGAGGCTCACAGCCGATCGGCGTGCCAGCCCACAGAACAGAAGAGTCACCAGAGCAATCGCGACAAAGTCAGCAATGTGAGCTGCGATAACTAGATGATGAAATGGAACAGGGCTGGCGGCTGCAACATGGAGCTTCTGAACATCCCAGCCGTAACCCAACGCGAACGCCAGCGCTAGGCCAAGGAACAGCAGCAAGACCCATAGCACCGGAACGGCCAAAAGCGGCAGCAGACAAAAACCGATGAGAAAATGACGGCCCCACCAGGACGAGCGTCGCAGTGCCACCATCAGTTGTTCGGCCAGATCCAGCGGGTCTCCGAGCTTTGTGTTTGCGCTCAGCTCCGCATCGGCCCCGGACAATCCCTCGGACAATGCCGCTTGTTTCAAGTCCTCGCGGTGGTCGGCAACTTCTTGAACCAGCCGACGCACGTGTGCCACGGGGCAGCCCAGTTCCACCAACCGCCGGCGCATTCGTTCAATGAAATCAGTTCTAGGCATGTTGTCCCTCCATCAATAGCGCGACGCCGGCCGTAACGCGTTTCCACTCCGAGGTCAATTCTTCAAGCCGTTTTCCTCCGCGTGTGGTGAGTTTGTAATAATTCCGATTCCGTCCATCCACTTCCCGCCGCTGGCTGCTCACCTGTTTTTGCGCTTCAAGGTAATGAAGGTAGGGATAGACGCAGCCTTCGCCAAAAGACAAGGTCTCCCGGGTTTGGGTCCGGATTTCGTCCACGATCTGGTAACCATACATCTCACGGCGGGAAAGCAGGCGCAGCACCAGCAGCTCCGGGACGCCGTTCAAAAAACTGGGGTTGGTTTTCTTCATCGCGGCGATAATACCTATAACTATGATGTATGTCAACATCAAACTGTGATGCTTGTGCGAGGCGGCTGGGGAGCTGCGTTTTGATATGGATTGCACGTGGGCACGGCTTAGGGCGGCCTTGCAGTGGCATTTCTATTCGCGGGAATTCGCGACATTCGTGGACAAAAGCTGCTTTCTTGATCCGCGAATTTCACGAATTATCGCGAATGGTTTTCCTGGCACAGAAAACGGAGGGCGCTGCCGCGGATGAACGCAGATGGACGCAAACTTTGAACTTTGGACTTTAACGGTTTCCTGGAGAAGGACGGCTCGTCAGTGGCCTCGCCCCACGACAGCACCAAATAAGACTGATGAGATGGCTCTTAGTGAAACTCCCGGTCCCGCGTCACCGCGGGGCTGCCGTGACTCGTGGAAAGATCGAGCGATTTCTTGGGACAGATCTCCACGCAATAGCCGCAGGAGATGCAACGCAGTCGGTCGATCGCCCATTTCTTTTGCGCCCGGTTCACCAGCAGCGCGCCAGTGGGACACTTCTTGGCGCAAACGGTGCAATAGACGCAACTGTCCTTGGTGAAAACCAATTGTCCGCGCGACCCGGCGAGGGCGCGGCGCGGCTCGAACGGGTAGCGGCTCGTCGGCGGTTTGGTGAGCGCCCACTTCAAGGCCAGCTTCGA
Source organism: Limisphaerales bacterium (assembly GCA_003159675.1). GTDB lineage: Bacteria > Verrucomicrobiota > Verrucomicrobiia > Limisphaerales > BOG-1460 > BOG-1460. The sequence goes on along the minus strand of PLQC01000038.1, from coordinate 29,795 downwards.
CATTTCGAAATAACCCATATCACCTTTCCGCGCAACTGATGCACGGGTCGATCGTGAGCACAATCATCGGCACATCGGCCAGGTCGCAGCCGGGCAGGACTTTCAACATGGCGGGGAGATTGGCGAACGTCGGGGTGCGCACCCGGAACCGCTGCAGGTTTTTCGTCCCGTTGGCTTTCAGGTGATAGACGACCTCGCCGCGCGGCTGCTCGGTGCGCGCGATGGTTTCCCCGGCCGGGTTGCCCGTTACTTTCACGGCGATGTCGCCGTCCGGGATCTTCTCGAGCGCCTGCCGGATGATCCCCACGGATTGGAACAGCTCCTCGCAGCGCACGGCGCAGCGGGCGTAGCAATCGCCTTCGGCGCGCGTGACCGGCTCGACCCCGATATCTTTGAACGCGGCATAGCCGAGTGTGCGCATGTCCTGCGCCACCCCGCTGGCCCGCAGCATCGGACCGACACAGCCGAGGTCGTGGGCCTCCTGTTTCGGGAGAACGCCGATGCCGGAGAGGCGCGACTTCACCGAGTTGTCGTCGAGAAAAACCCGGGTGATCTGCCGCATGTCCTTCTCAATTGCGTCCAGCTCCTGGAGAAGGTTCCGGATGGTTTCGGCATTCATGTCGCGCCGCACGCCGCCGATTTTGCATGAGCCGAAGATGACGCGGCCGCCGGTGGTGGCCTCGATGATATTCAGCACCTTTTCGCGCACGCGCCACGAGTGCATGAAGAGACTTTCAAAGCCCATGCCGTCCGCCATCAGCCCCAGCCAGAGCAGGTGGCTGTGGATGCGCGAGAGTTCGCCCCAGGCGGTCCGCAGGTAGAGCGCGCGCGGCGGCACCTGGACGTTCATGAGGGTTTCGATCGCCTGGCAATAGGTCTGTCCATGAATGAAACTGCAGATGCCGCAAATCCGCTCGGCCACATAGACAAATTCCACGTAATCCTTCTTCTCGGCCAGCTTCTCCAGCCCGCGATGGACGAATCCGATGGACGGCCGCGCCTCGACCACTTTCTCGTCCTCGACGACCAGGTCCAGATGGATCGGTTCCGGCAGGACCGGGTGTTGCGGGCCGAAGGGGATGATGGTGCGCGGCATGGGGATCTATTGGGTTGGGGTCGCGGCCGGGGCGGCGCCGGTCGGGGCGCAGGGCGCCTGGGTGCTCCCGAACGGGAACCGGACCGCCAGCTTGTACAAGTTGCCCTTGAAGTCCACCGCCATGCCGTCCACCTGCACATTGAACAAATCGTGGATCTCGTTCTCGTAAAGGAACGCGCAGCCGTAAATCCCGCTGATACTCGGCACGCGCGGCGCGGCGCCGGGCAGTGACAGACGAAGGCTGGCAAGCCGGCTGTTGAGATCGAAGCTATAGGTCAACTCGACCTGGTCGGGGAGCCGGGTGGCGCTGACCTGAACCAGGCGACAGCCTGCCTCGCGTTTGGCCCGGACCTTGTCGAGCAGGGTGTCGAGGGTGATGAGCTCGATCGGTTCGGGGTTCATGGGCGTTCCTTTTGCAGATAAATCCACGTGATCGCGGGCGTGAACGGTTCCGTCTTGAATTCCTGGTATCCCAGCTTGCGAAACTGGCGGAGGTTCCGTTCGTTCCGGTGGCCGGTGAAGATCTCGAAGCGCTTCACGCCGGGAAACGCCTTTTCGATCTCCTCCGTCAAGCGGCGGCCGATGCCCATGCCCTGGAAATAAGGATGAACGATGACGCGGCTCAGGTAGGCCGTGTCGTCCACCTCGTAGCCGCGCACGGCGCCGATGATCCTGCCGTTGACAACGGCCTTGAGGAAAACGACGTGATCGCGGTCTTTCTCGGGATCTTTCCGCGTTTCGCGGGCGCCCAGGGAGCTGGCCTCGCGGTTGGGCCGGCGGTCGAATTCATCCTCCAGCTCCTCCAGCGTTTGCTGCAGCGCCGGGAGACCCTCGTCGCCGTAAATTCCGGCTTCGCTCTGGTAAGCGGCCTTTTGCAGCGCGAGGATTTGGGGCGCGTTGCTTTTCTGTGCCCGCAGGTAAAGAACCTGGTCCATGCTGCCGGCCGCGGCGGCCGTGTCGCGTTGCCGTTCCTCAAGGACCGCCAGGGCCCGGACGACTCCATCGATGATGGCTTCCGGCCGGGCGGCGCAGCCCGGGACGAAGACATCCACGGGGATGACGCTGTCCACACCGCCGGAGATGTTGTAGCACTCGCGGAAGACGCCGCCGGTGGCGGCACAGGCTCCGATGGCGACCACCACCTTGGGCTCCGGCATTTGCCGGTAGAGGTTACGGATGACGTCCTTGCTCTGCTCGTTCACCGCGCCGGTCACCAGGAAGATGTCGGCATGCTTCGGGTTGCCGGTGTTGATCACGCCCAGGCGCTCGACATCGAACACCGGCGTCAGGCACGCCAGCGTTTCGATGTCGCAACCGTTGCAACTCGAAGCGTCGTAGTGGAGGATCCACGGAGATTGTTTGATGCCAGCCATGGTCGCTCCTAGCGCAAGAGGGACAGGACGAGGATGTTTCCAAAGCCCAGCACTGCGGCCACAACCCAGGCGCTCCGGAGAGCCGTCTGCCATTTGAGCCGGGCAAACACATTGTCCGTCAGTATCACCAGCACAAATACCAGCAGCGACACCGCCACGCCCAGGAGCGGCGAGGAGGCGAAGAAGAGATAGACCCATCCCAGCAGGAAGACGTTCTCGTACCAATGCGCGATTTCAACCAGGGCCAGCGCCCGGCCGGAAAACTCGGTGGTGATCCCGCGCACCAGTTCCTGATGGGCGTGGTGCGATGAGGACAGGTCGAAGGGCGATTTGCGGAACTTGATTTCCAGCGTGTAGAGGAATCCGAGGAAAACCCCTGGCAACGCCAGCACGAGCAGCGTGGCATGGCTGGCGATATCGTGGACGTAAAAACTTTTCGTCACCATGTACATGCCAATCGCCGTCAACAGGATCATGGGCTCATACGCCATCATCAGGATCAATTCGCGTTCCGCCCCGATGAAGCTGTACGGGGAACTGGCTTTGTAGGCGCCGAGCACGAAGAAAATGGCCGCGAGCGTCAGGGCGAATATCACCAGCAGCAGGTCCGACCCGGCGAAAAACAGGGCGCCGGTGAAGATCACCAGCAGCAGGAAGAAAAGGATGTAAAAGTTCTGCGAACGGCGGACGACGATGCTCTGTTTCTGCCAGAGCTTCCGCACGTCATAAAACGGCTGAAAAATGGGCGGCCCGCGACGCGACTGCATGCGCGCGGAGATCCGGCGGTCCCAACCGGCCAGCAGCCCACCGACAACCGGCGCCGCGATCAAATAAATCAGCAAACGAATCCAGGAGCTCATACAACTTCGAGCCGGATGCCGGCAGGGATGCGCCGTGGTTTTCTTGTGGGTTGAATCATACGAGTGCCGCCGCCGCCATCACCGCCAACACAATCGAGCAGCCGATGACGCCGCAGCGGCAAAGCCCGGCCTCGTCGAGCAGGCCGCGAAAGTAATAATTGTGGAGATTCACTTCCTGCACCTGGCCGGCTGAACCGGTGAAGCCAACGCCGCCTCGGACGTTTGCGCCGCCCAGGTAGGCGTCCACCACCTTGACGCCGCGGCCGTACCAGACAAAGCTGAGCGGAAAGAGCAGGACGAAGATCATCATGATGGTCATGATGAGGAGATTGCCCTGACCCAGGGATGCAGTCTGACCATAAACACTCAGGACATACGGCTCGATGAAGCGGGATGAAATGAGCGGGAAAAACAGGCACGCCAGAAACGTCGCCGCGGACAGGCCGTAAAGCGCGATGGACTCGCCCAGCGCCAGTTTCTCTTCGATCCGGCGTTGCGGTTCCACCACTTCCAACAGCTTGCCCATCCATTTCACCCAAAAGAACAGCGTCGCGGAACTGCCGAAGACGATGAAGACGGACAACAGCGGCGAGGCATCCACCACGGCTTTGAGCACGGCCCATTTGCTGATCAGCATGCCGAAGGGCGCCAGGAACATGCCGGCCATGCCGACCAGCATCATCACCGCGACTCGCGGCAGGTTCACGATCAGCCCGGACATCGCCTCGATGTCGCGGCTGTGCAGCTTGTGCTCGACCACCCCCACGCAGAGGAACAACAGGCACTTGGCCACCGCGTGAAACACGATTAACAACATCCCCGCCCAGACGGCTTCGCCCGTCCCGATCCCGCCGCACAGCACGATGAGCCCGAGGTTGGCGACCGTGGACCAGGCCAGGACGCGCTTGGCCTCGCTCGTCGTGATGGCCGCCATCGAGCCGATCACGAACGTGACGCCGCCGACCAGCGCCACCATCAGACCGACGGTCGTGCCCGTCACCGCCGGGGCCATGCGGAGCACGAGATAGACACCCGCTTTCACCATGGTGCTCGAGTGCAGCAGTGCCGACACCGGCGTGGGCGCCACCATCGCGCCCAGCAGCCAGCTCGAGAAGGGAAGCTGGGCCGATTTGGTGATACCCGCGAAGCAGAGCAGCGCCGCCGGGACCAGCGCGAGGGACTGCTTCGAGGTGATCAGCGTCTGCAGCTCGATGCTGTCGGCGTTGTCATGGAACCAGACGATGGCCAGCGCGAAGGCGAGGCCGCCGGCCAGGTTCATGACGAGCGCCCTCAATGCATTCCGTCGCGCCTCGGGTGTCTGTGTGTAACCGATCAGCAGAAAGGAGCAGAGCGTGGTGATCTCCCAGAAGAGAAACAGCCACATCAAATTGTTGGCAAAAACCAGCCCGAACATCGCCCCCATGAAGATAAACAGCAACGCGAAGAACAGCGGCCGTCGGTCCGGAACATCGCGGTGAGCAACTTCGTGGTACTCGCGCATGTAGCCGAGCGCGTAGAGGCAGATGCCGCCGCCCACCACGCCGTTGATCAGGGCCATGATCAATGAAAAGTTGTCCACGAACAGATCGTGCGCCGCCTCCAGGCGCGGGCCTTGCGTCAGCTCGAACCAGAGCATCAATCCCCCCTGAGCCAGCATGAGCGCCACAATGAGAGGGCGCCGCGAACGCACACCGACGACGATCACATAAAGGCCCATCCCGATCTCGACCAGCAGCATGCCCAGGTTGAGCCAATGGTGATTGAATGGAACCACTCCGGAATCGACTGGAGTCGGCCTGGCCGCCAGAGCCAGGGTGCCGCAGAAGACCGCCAGCGTTACCGCTCCCACCACGACTTTGCGGAGCGTGTCGAGCCGCACACACCCCAGCATCAGGCCTGCGCCGATGGGGACCAGAATTAATGCCAGGACGAGTGTCATAAGAATGCGCATCCGTCGTCATGGCGCCGTTGCTGTCTCGACGCGATACATGACCTTGCACTCTTAACACTCGCAAATGAGGGGGCGTCCAGCCTTACTTGCCTTGCCAAATGCTCACCGTTTTTTGCAACATAAACTTATTTTAGTTTGACTATAAAGTAGTTATTAAAATCGTGTTCCCGACGGGGCGCTATGTGGAATGAAAGGGACGAAGTGATGGTGAATTCAAGAGTCCGACCCGCTTTGGAATCCGTCGTCCGGTTGGGATGCCTCCCGATTCTGTCGCTGGCACTCTGCCCGCAGGAAGCGCCGGCAGGGCCGCCTTTCTTGACGGATGACCCGGAGCCCGTGGAGTATCAACACTGGGAATTCTACCTCGCATCCCAGGACATGTTGGAAGTCCCCACCGGCAGCGCCAAAGATAATCTCGGCAACGGCCATCTTTCCTTGCTCCGACGTGTAAACTATCCCGGCCTAAAGGCCCAACGGATCGCGTGTCTTCAGCGCTTGATGCTGCCGAACCAAAAAATCGCACCAGGCGTCCATGCCCTGGCCGGTTTTGGCCGAGATCTCGAATACCGGCGCATTCGCGGCGACACGCCGAAGGTTGGCGATCGCTGTATCTCGGTCGTAATCGCATGCCTGGGCAAGGTCCATCTTGGTGACCACAGCCACCCCGGCAGATTGAAATATGGGCGGATACTTCAGCGGCTTGTCTTCGCCTTCCGTGACCGACAACAGGACGACACGCAGGTCTTCACCCAGATCATAGGAGGCCGGACAAACCAGGTTCCCGACGTTCTCGATGACGAGCAGACCCACGCCGGTCAGGTCCAGCTGCTTCAAAGCACGCGCCACCATCTCCGCTTCGAGATGGCAGACCGTGCCGGTGGTGATCTGGACCGCCGTCGCCCCCGCTTCGCCCAGGCGCCGGGCGTCGTTGTCCGTGGCCAGGTCGCCGACGATGACGCCGGTTTTCAGGCGGCTTCCCAACCTCCGGATGGTTTCGCGAAGGAGGGTGGTTTTGCCCGAACCGGGGGATGAAAGAACATTGAGGACCAACAAGCCGCGCGCGCGGAAAAAGCCGCGGTTGCGTTCGGCCAGCCGGTCGTTCTTGTCCAGGATGGAGCGCCTCACCTCGAGAGTCCGCCGATGCTCGTGGTCTTCGGCGTGTTCGTGAGGGTCGCCCGATTCTCCGTGCGAATGACCGTGATCATGAGGGTCGTGGTGAGGGTGATCGTGGTCGTGGGTGTGAGGGTGAGTTGAAATGCCAACCGGCTTCTCTCCGGGCAGCCCGCATCCGCAGTCTTGGCACATCAGTCAACCTCCAGCGAAGCCAGTTCCAGTTCCCGACCCGAACGGAGTTCTCCGCTCGGGTTGTGGCATTCGGGGCACTCGGTGAACAAGCGGATGGCTTCAAATTCGCGGTTGCATGTCGCGCACCAGAATCGTGCCGGGACGTGCTCGATGGTCAGTCGTCCGCCTTCGGCCGGCGTGCCGTCCGAGAGGGCCTCGAACGCAAACTGCAGCGCCTCAGGCACCACGCCGCTCAACACTCCGATCCGTAGGCGAATCTCATGGACCCGGACCGCCCCGGCCTGGCGTGCCTGATCCAGCGCCTGGTTCAATGCGCTCTGCATGATGGATAACTCGTGCATAATGCCGCCGAAAACAATCGAAAAAGCAGCCGTTTCGCGGGCCAGATGGCAAAACCTATATCCCACACTCCGGCCTGACAAATAAATTCCAGCCGCTGAAAAGGCATCCATGTTAATTCGCCCCGGTGATCCCTTATCCGAATGGCGGCGGAATTGCACGGAGCCGTCCACACAAACGCCGGCTGGGCGTTGGAGTGGGAGCGCGCAATTGTGGCAAATGGGACATTGACCATTACTCAGGACATGACAGTGATCCCGGTGCCGTAACCTTCGGCGGGGCTTTTGATCTTCGTCGGAGCAATCGCGTCTCGGAAATTTTTAAAACGAGCCTGACCGGCCGCCGTTCTATCAACCTGGGGTGCGGGCCGCCTGCGCCTTTGGGGTTTTCTCATAGACCACCAGTTCATCCCGGCCGCGGAGGTCGCCGGGATGATAGCGCGGAATCGGGAATTCCAATTGTTTGAACGCGACCGGAGCGGTTCTCTTGTCGACAAGGCCGACGGCCATCGCCACTCCATAGATGATGGCTTCGGGGCGGGGGGGGCATCCCGGAATATAGAAATTCACCGGGATGACTTTTTCGACCGGCCCGAGCACGGAGTAACTGTCGCGCCAAATGCCGCCGCCACAGGCGCAGCCGCCGACGGCGAACACGAGCTTCGGGGCGGGCATGGCTTCATAGGCGCGTTGCAGCGCCCGGGCCGTCGAGCGCATCGCGGGGCCCTGGCAGAGCATGACGTCCGCGTGGCGCGGAGAACCCACAAGCCTGATGCCGAACCGCTCGACGTCGTAATACGGGGTGAGCACGTTGAGCACTTCGATGTCACAGCCGTTGCAGCCGCCGCTGTTGGCATGATAGACCCACAACGACCGGCCGAACATTTTCTGGCAAAGATTCTTTAGCATGGCCCTTTTTTCATTTCAACGTCCTGTAACATGTGCAGCGGACCTCTAGTCCAGTTCAATCCGGATGTCATCCACCACCGGCTCGTTCTCGAGGTAAGAGCGGGAACGGAATACCCAGCGTTCGTTTTCCAAATCGTCCATCCGGTAGCCTTTCAACTTGAGTTGTTCCAATACCGAAGGTTCCTTGAAACAGCGGCCGCACCGCTGGCAGGTGCTCATGAAAAGGTCCAGCCGTTGCTGGAGGTCGCCGATGTGGTTGGTGGCGGTTTCGAACTCCGGGCTCATCGTGATCGCTTTCTCGGGACACACCTCCGCGCAGCGCCCGCAGTAGGTGCAGCGACGGCCGAGATACTTCAGGATTCGGATCTCCTGGCAAACGTCGAACACGAGAATCTCCCGCGCCGGACAATTGTTCGCACAGCCCGCGCAGCCGATGCACTTCGCGGCATCGAAGATCGGCCGGCCGCGGAAATTCGCCGGCACCGGCCGGGCTTGCGCCGGGTAGGGCAGAGTCACCCGCCCCGCCTTCAGGCAGATCCACGTTTCTTTGATTTTGCTCGCTAGCGACATGGCAAAACCCTCTCGTTTTCGATCGCCTCATCGAGGCTGTTTGTCGGTTCAATATCCATAGGCCGCGAGCACCAGCGCCGCCAGCGCCACCAGCAGCAGCCCGGCGAAATAGTGGAGGGCCTGGTCGATCCGGTAGCGGGCGTGAGTGGCCGCCACCAGGGTGACCAGCAGCACCAGCACCCCCACCTTTGCCCAAAACAACAGCCAGCCCACCGGGAAAACAAACGCCGAACCCCATGGAACAAACAAGGCCACAAATAGCGCGCTATGAATGACCAACCGGGCCATCTGCGCGTATTTGAACAACGCCAATTTCGGCCCCGAATATTCCATGAGCGGACCTTCCATGAGTTCTGTTTCGGCCTCGGAGGTGTCGAAAGGCACCCGCTGCACAAACGCCTGGAAGGACAGCAGCATCACGCCCACCATGATCACACCCGACCACGGAAAACCGTCAGCGGAATAAACCGACCCCTTCAAGACCGCGTCGAGGCGGAACGACTGCGTGTGGAGGACGCCGATGAGGAGCGCGATGGCGAACAAGGGTTCCAGAGCAATCATCGTCATCATTTCACGGCTGATGCCGATGATCGAGTACGTCGATCCGGCGGCCAGGCCCGCCAGCAGCGTACAAATGCCGCAGAACGTCAGCAGGTAGATCAGTAGAATCACGTCACCCACCCCGTTCATCGGAATCCCCAGGCCCATCGGCACCAGACCCGCCACCGTCACCACCGTTGCCAGCGACAAATAGGCCGCGGCCCTTTGCACGACAGGCGCTTCGCCCGATTCCAAGTCCTCCTTGGCCAGCAGCTTCAGCAGATCGAAATAGGGCTGGCAGAGCGGCGGTCCCCTTCGGGATTGGACAACTGCCGTCACTTTGCGAAGCACGCCTTCACACAGCGGCGCCACCAACAGGACAAGTCCCGCGTTGACAGCGACTCCGGGAATGATCCACAGAATGTTCATAACAACGCGGCCGGTGGCGCCGACACCTTCGTCTGCCGAAAGGTCCGGCTCTCCACCGGCCCAAATCGATTCGCGCGACCGGATACGCCCCTGAACCCGCAAGGGCGAGAACCTGCGTGACAGCCCGTTGGCCGCGAATGCTTCGGCTTTCGATCGGCGGTTCTCATGTCCTCCACCTCGCCAGTCGCGACAGTTCTTCCGCAGACCAGACCTTTGTCGTGCCCGAGTTCAGATCCACGGTCTCCAGCCGATCGGTGCACGAAAAGCACGGATCAATGCTGGCCAGCGAAATCGTCATGTCCGCCAGTTGCTGATCTTTAATCATCGCCGGCACCGCTTGCAGGTTCTGGTAGGTCGGCGCGCGCACCCGCCATCGGCGCGGACGGTTGTTCTCGCCCGTGATCACGAAGTGATGCGCCTCGCCACGCGGCGCCTCGACCGAGGACATCCCCAGCCGGCCGGCCGGCAACTCGTCCTGGATCGACAATTGGATCGGGCCGTCTTCCATTTTCTCCAGACACTGGCGCATGATCTTGATCGACTCGAAAACTTCGTTCGCGCGGACCACGATGCGCGACCAGACATCGCCGTCTTCGGCGGTGATCACTTCGAAGTCCACCCGGTCGTAAGCGGCGTAGGGATGATCGCGGCGACAATCGATGTCCACGCCTGCCGCGCGCGCCATCGGGCCGATGAGCGCCGCTTCCTTCACCAGTTTCCGGTCGGCGACACCGATGCCGCAGGTGCGCTTCTGGATATTCCTGTCCTTGAGCACCGCGGCGGTCACCGCCCTCCACTCCGCTTCCAGCCGGTCAAGCACCTGCCGGAGTTCGGCGCCCAGCTCCGGCGTCAGGTCCCGGTGGACGCCGCCCACGACGCACAGGCCGTATGTCTTGCGGTTGCCGGTGATCTTCTCCGCGATCCACATGACCGGTTCGCGAATGCGGAAGCTCTGCATGAACAGCGTGTCGAACCCCACGATGTGACAGGCCAGTCCGACCCAGAGCAAATGACTGTGCAGGCGCTCGAGTTCCAGCATCAGCGTGCGCAGGAATTCCGCGCGCGGGGGCGCCCTGAGGCCGACGGCGCTCTCCACCGCCTGCGCGTAAGCGACGTTGTGAACACAGCCGCAGATGCCGCAGATGCGCTCCGCCATCACCGGTATTTCATTGTAGGTGAGCACGGATTCCGCCAGCTTTTCGATGCCCCGATGCACCATGAATCCCCGGTATTCACAGCCGCGCACCGTCTCGCCTTCGACATACAGCCGGAAGTGCGCGGGTTCATCGAGGGTGGGGTGAAACGGGCCGAACGGCACCACCACGCACCCCTCCGGCGGCTCGTCGAAATCAAACTCGCGCTCGTCGTCGAATCCCTCGGGAACCGCGTTCCAGGGCACATCCTTCCGGAGAGGATGCGCCCCTTCGGGCCAGCCGTCAGGAAGCACCAGCCGTTTCGGATGCGCGTGTCCCACCGGTTCGATTCCCACCAGGTCGCGGAATTCCCGCTCGGCCCAGTTGGCCGCAGGCACCGCGTCCGAAATGCTCTCCACGCGGGGAGGGTCCGGCGGCACGAAAACCAGGATGCCGCACAACAGGTGTTCCCGGTCGAACGCGAAGGTGTGCGCGACCATGAATTGCCCGGAAAAAGGACGGTCATCCGCGCCGATGCCGGTGATGTACCGACCGTCGAGGTCGCGGAAGACAAACCGGCAGACTTCTTTCAGCGCCGAAGGCTCCACGAACACGAACAACCGGTCCTCTCCGGGCAGATCGGCCCGCTGGATGGCGGGACCGAATTTTTCCTTCAGTTGATTGAGCTTTTCGCGGGCGATCATGTCTTTTTCGATCCTGTGCGCGGGCGCTGCGGCGCGCCGCCGAGCCAGCGGAAACAGCGCTTGATTTCCCCGTAAAAATGATGCGCGACATAGTGGTGACATGCCGACTCGCGGACATAACCGCAAAGCCAGGGCGCCACGGCCCGGCGCCGCGCGCCACCGAGTCTTGAAAGGGCGCGCGCGCCGAGGAATGCCACGAGCACCACGGCGGCGAGCGCTCCCGGGACAAACAGGGCCCGCCCCTCCAATGCCCGCAACCCGGTCCAGGGCGGGTTCAATGCCGGCGCGGCGTCCGCAAACACGGCGCCGAGACCGTGCCGGCTGGCGTTCATCGCCTGCTGCATGAAACGGAAAGCAATCGCCGGCACGAGCCCCAGCAACAGGCACAGCGCCGCCAGGAACACTTGAGGCGTCTGCATCCGCCAATCGACATCGAGTTTGCCCCGCCGCGCGGCTTGCGCGGTCACCAGCGGGCTCCGGCGCGACAGAAAACTCACACCGAAGAACTTGATGAACGATGCCAGGGTGAGTGCGCTGGTCAGAATGGCGACGACGGCGCAGGGGGCGAGGTACCCGGCCGTCCGGCTCCCTTGCACCGCCGCGACATAAATGCACCATTTGCTGGCGAACCCGTTGAACAAGGGTACTCCCGAGATGGAGAACGAAGCCACGAGGGTCGTTGCGGCGGTCAGCGGCATGAACTTCAACAAGCCGCCCATCTTGTTCAAATCTTGCGTGCCGGTGGCGTGCAGCATCGAACCCGCATTGAGGAAAAGCAGTCCCTTGAACAAACCGTGATTCAAGGTGTGGAACAGGGCGCCAAATAACCCCAGAGTGGCCAGCGCCGCCGCATCGGGTCCCCTCGCCGGCAGCATCACCATGCAGACCCCCGTGCCCAGGAGAATATAGCCGATCTGGCCGATGCTGTGGAAGGCGAGCAAACGCTTCGTCTGTTCCTGGCTCAGCGCCTGCATCGTCCCCGTGAAGAGCGAGAGCGTCCCAAGCAGGACCACGACCAGGCCCCAGCTCCGGACAGGATAGTCCCCCTGAGCGACGGGCGGCACCAACCAAAGGAAATAACGCAGGAGGCCATAGACGCCGGTCTTGATCATGACTCCGGACAGCATCGCGCTCACCGGCGAAGGCGCGGCCGGGTGCGCATCCGGAAGCCAAACCTGTCCGAACGGCCACATCCCCATCTTGATGCCAAACCCCACCAGGAACAGCCCGAAGGCGAGCGCGGTCATCCCGGGCCGGGCGCGCAACAGGAGCGGAAGGTTTGCGCTCACGGTGCCGAAGTCGTACTTCAGGGCCGCGCCGCCGTTCGCCGGCGTCCCCGCCCCGGCGAGTAACTCCGCGCCGATCATCGTGGCGGCGCAGGCAATTTGCATCATCATGAGATACTTGTTTGCGGCGCGGATGTTCTCGGGCTTCCTTTTCTCGAAGCGGATGAGGGCGTAGCCCGTCAGGGTCATCATCTGCCAAAAAATGAAAAAGAACCACATCATGTCGGTGGTGCTCACCAGGCCGTACATCGCAGCCAGGAACAGAAGGAAGTACGGATAATAACGGGCGACACCGTAGTCTCCGTAGTGCTTCATGTAAGCAATCGAGTAGAGCGAAGCGGGCAACGCGACCAGCGCCGCCAGCAGCAGGAAGATCGCCGTCAATCCGTCCACGTGAACCCGGAGAGCGAACCCGATGGCCGGCATGGCCCAGAATGTGGCGGGCTCGGGTGACGGTCCGGCAACGAGCACCCGGCCCACCGCCGCGAAGATCAGTCCGGCCGTGGCCGCGGTAACGGCAAATGCGAGCCAGCCCGCCAGGGTCTTCAGGCGCGCGATCCCGAGCGTCAGCACCGCCCCGGCGAAACAAAGGAGAATCGCGGCGACAACGGCTTTTTCGGGAGAGATCATGCGATCGCGGAACGCGGAGCATCGATCGGCGCGCCGAGCAACGTCCGCCGCTCCGAAAGGGCGGAGTGCGCCACGGCCGGATTGGCCGCCGCCATTTTCCCTAACAATTCGGTGAGGATTTTGAGAGTGTTTTGCACCGCCGGCGTCAGGCCGGCACCCGGCTGGAGTGATCCAGGCTGCACTCCCAGCAGCCAGGCGCGGGTTCGGCCATTGGCTTCAAGGCATCTGGCCAGCAACCCGAGCGAAATCTTGTGGGTCGAAATCTGCGGGAACCTGGCGGCCATTTGCTTCGAGTCGAGAAAGACAACAGCGCCGGGGTCGCCGCCGAATTCGACCGCATCCAGAAAAATCACATGGTCGAAGCCGGCGTCGATCAGACGCCCAATGAACCGCTCCGGCGTCCCGCCCGCGACGATGAGCTTTGGAACGCGGCGGTCCTCCGCCGCAACGCCTTCGCCTTCCCGGACGGCTGCGACCATGTGCGACCGCGCTCCGGTCAAGGCTTCCGCCAGGCGCACGCCGAGGGCGTCATCGCCGCAATCCGGGTTGCCGACGCCCAACAGGCAGACGCCGCCCTCGAAACAGCGCCGGAGTTGTTCGAACAGGCCGGGCATCAGATGTCCTCCCCGAGTTTCTTGATTTGCTCGTACGTGAACACCGGGCCGTCCACGCAGATGTAAGCGGTGCCGATGCAGCAATGCCCGCACTTGCCGACGCCGCATTTCATGTAACGCTCGAGTGTCGAGACGATGTTCCGTTCCTCGAAACCCATCGCCAGCAGGTCGCGGATGACGAAGCGGAACATGATCGGCGGGCCGCAGACGAAGGCGATGGTGTCCTCCACGGGCACCGACACGCCGGGTTTCTTGAACAAGCTGCCCACAACGCCGACGTGGCCGCCCCAGCCGTTGCAGGCCCGGTCCACCGTCAGATGACATTCGGCATGCCCGGACTTTTCCCAGTCCCTCAGGCTGGAAAGATACATCAATTCCTCGGGCGTCTTCGCGCCGTGGAAAATCTGGATGCGCCGGTAATGGTCGCAATGGTTCATCGCATACACGATGCAGGAGCGCAGGGGGATCAGCCCGATGCCTCCGGCGACGAACACAAGGTTTTTCCCGCGGTACTGTTCCATGGGGAAACCGTTGCCATAGGGGCCTCGCACGGCAAACCGGTCGTGCGGCTTGAGGCGGTGGAGTGCGCCGGTGCAGCTGCCCACCTGCCGGACGGTGAAAAAGGTCTCGGGCTCGGCCGGGCTCGGCGGCAGAGACGCGGGAAATTCCCCGACGCCAAACAGCGAAACTTGCGCGAACTGCCCGGGGCGGAATCGCTTGAACTCCGTCTGCGCCGCCGGGTCTTCGAAATGCCAATAAAACGTCCTTACCTCGGCGATGTCCTCCACCACGCGGTCGAGGATCGCGACTTTTGGCAGATAAACGTTTTCAGTCCTTGACGGGTTCATTGGGGTTTACGTCCGCCGAGGCGCGACGAAGCATTTCCACCACACTGGGCATCCCCACGTCTCCGTGACAAACCGCCGCGCAGCGGCCGCAGCCGACACAGGCCATCGACAATTCACGCTGGATGAAGTAGTACGCCAGCTTCCGGAAGAAACGCCGATTGCGCCGGTCATGCACCGCGCGGCGCGGATTGAACCCCCCCGCCATGCGCGTAAAACCGCCGAGCGCGCACGAGTCCCAAATCCTCACGCGCTCGGTTTCATTCGGCCCAACCCGGCGATCGCTCACCGTAAAGCATGTGCAGGCCGGGCACACGTAAGTGCAACCGCCGCATTCCAGGCAGCGATTGCCGATTTCCTCCCAGGTCTTTTCTGGAATCCTTCCTTCCGACACGTACCGCACCGTGGCGGGAAACCAACTGGTCGTGGTCTTGAATTGCCGGCGCACTTCGCCAAGGATGGCGCGACGCCGCTCCACATGCGCCGCCGTGCCCATCCTGAAAATCGGGTCCGCAAACAACGCCTCCCCGGCCGGCGTGCCGGCCACCGCCATGAACTCTCCGCCCCCCAAATCCATCAGTTGCAGGTCGAAATGATCGCGCGCGGCCGGACCCGTGTCCGAGCAGACGCAGAAACATTCGTCACCGATGTCGCGCGCCGGGTCGGTGCAGACGATGTTCACCAGGAAAAGATTCAGCCGGTGTTTCTCGTAGTAAATGTCCCGGAAATCCCGGCCCAGATAGAAGCGGTCCAGGTGCCATATGCCCTCCACGTCGCACGAGCGAATACCAAAGAGGGCGCGCCTAGGTTCCTCGTAGGTCGGCTCGATCTGGAATTGGCCGTCGTTCCCCCGAACCTTCAACAGGCGTTCAATGTGCGGAAACACAAATCGTTTCGGCGGGTAGTAAGGATTGGGCAGGTGAATCTGAATGTCCGCGCGGTTCGCGTCGGTGACGATGTCAAAATACGTGTCACGACCCCGCCCGCAAAAGGGCGCAATGACTTCCCGACCCTCGCGGCGCAGCAAGTCCACGATCTTCAACACATCGGCGCCGGCGAGCACGCGGGCCTTCATGCGGCCTCCTTCTCCACGCACACCGACACGAACGAGTTGCCATCCCCGGTCGTCCCGAGAAGCTGCCGTTCCAGCCTTTGGACGAAATAGGGAACCATGATGGTCCCGCTCCGGACTTCCGGCGTGACCCGCGCCGTGGAGACCGCCGAGCCGGAGGGCGCCCGCAGCCGGATTTTCGCTCCGTCGCGCAGACCCAGCCGATGCGCATCCTCCGTGTTGATTTCGACGAAGCCGTCCGGGTAATCGAGGAGCAGAACACGGTACTCGCGCTTGAGGGTTTCGCTGTGCTTGATGAGCACGTTCTGGTGCCAGTAATACAGGGAGTGGCCGAACACCATCGTGAACGGGAAAGCGCCGGCCGATTCCAGGGCGGCCGGCCGCGGCCTGGCTACGGGCACAAATTTGAACTCCTGTTTCAGGGCGCCGCCGGCGAACAGCATCGGCGTCCCGAGCGGGCAATCTCTCGTGCAGGGCCATTGGCGGCCATATTCACGCGCCAGATTCTCGTGGCTTGCGCCGCTGTAAAAGGGGATCGCCGCGCCAATTTCCTCCATGATCTCACCCGCGGAACGATACGGCCAGTCGGCCCCCATCTTTTGAGCCAGCTTCACCAGTTGTTCCCAGGCCGGCATGGGCCCGGGCGGGGGATCGATGACTTGCTCCGCCAATTGAATGCGCCGCTCCGTGTTCGTGAACGAAACCCGCTCCTCGCCAAATGCCGTCGTCGGCAGGATCACGTGCGCGTAACGCGCTGTCTCGGTCATGAACAAATGCTGCAGCACGACCAGATCGCACTCCTCGAGAGAATGGACCGCGTCGCCGAAAAATGCGGTGCTGACCGGATCATAGCGGCACAACCACAGCGCCTTCACCCGGCCCTGCCCGCGGTGCGCCAGGAGCGGGTGCGCGGCCAGTCCCGGCGCCGTCGGCAGCGTGGCCTTCCAGAGCGATTCGAGCCTGGCGCGTGCATCCGGGTTCGTCACAGGTTCATAACCCGGCAGACGATCCGGCAACATGCCCATGTCGCACACGCCCTGGAGGTTGTTCTGCTCCGTGAGCGGGAAGAGCCCCGCCCCTTCTTTGCCCAGATTCCCCGTCAGCAACGCCAGGTTGACGATCGCGCGGATGCTGTCGGTGTGCCGCGCCTCGATGCCGGTGGAGTAAAGCAGAGCCGCCGACCGTGCCCGGCCATAGGTCAGGGCCGCCGCTTCAATCAACTCCGCCGGCACGCCGCAGTCCGTCGCTGCCTGCAACAGATCGTAACCCCGCACCGGGTCCAGGAACGCCTCGAAGCCCCGGCATCGCCCCTTGATAAACGGAAGATCCATCAGGCCCCGATCCACAATGACCTTCGCCATCGCGCCATACAGCATGACCTCGGTGCCGGGCTTGATCTGAAGAAACAGGTCGGCGCTCTCCGCCACCCGGTGTCGGCGGGTGTCGATCACAATCAACCGGGCGCCAGCCAGCTTGGCTCGAATGACCCAGCCGCCAATGGTGGGCAGTTGGCGGCCCAGGTCCACCCCGTCCACGACGATGACTTCGCTCCGGGCCAGTTCGCCAATCGAGTTGGTGCTGGCCGGAATACCGATCATGTCCAGCAGGACGTGAATGGAGTTGTTGCAGTACACACCCGCCCCATGATCGACGTTGTTCGTGCCCACGACGGCGCGCGCCAGTTTTTGGAGCAGGTAGGCTTCCTCGTTGGAACAGCGCGGGGAGTTCAGAAAAGCAATCGAATCAGGACCGTGCTCACGCCGGATTTCCTGCAGGCGGTTCGCGACAAAATCGAGAGCTTCATCCCAGGTGACTTCCTGAAACTGCCCGTTCTTCTTCAGCAACGGTCGTTTCAGGCGGTCCGGCGAACCGGAAACTTCGTGAACGTGCCAGCCGCGCAGGCATATTTTCCCCCGGTTCGTCGGGTGTGACATGCTGGGGTAGGCGCCCACAACACGGTTGCCTGCGGTTTCCAGATAGATGCCGCAACCAACTCCGCAGAACGTGCAGGTCGTCAGTTTGTGCGCCATGCGTGCATGCACTCCAACGCCGGCTCCCTATCCTCGCCCGCCGAACCACTTCGCTGCCGCGCCGGTAATATTGGCACAATTGAGAATAGGACGATGTGTTTGGCTAATGCAAGTAAAAGAACTGATATAATATTCTAATTCAAGTTCCACCTCCCGCGCGCCAAGCCCCCATCGGCACCCCCCATTGAACCCGGCTGTGTCCACGGCTTTCCGACGGGGCACTTGGCCGATTCAAGGTGGCCTCGGAATTGGAACTGGGGCTAAATTGTCGACGCCCGGCAAAAAAGGTGGAGCCTTGGGCAACGGATGTGTCGCCGGTGCGGGTTGGCGCGGGCACATTTTAGCTGCGATTCTGGGAAGAATTTATATGATATGAAAACTGCGGCTCCGGAACGAATACGGCTCAAGGCCTGCGTTCGGGGCGCGGTTCAAGGCGTCGGATTCCGCCCGTTCGTGTTTCGCATGGCATCCGAACTTGGGCTCGCAGGGTGGGTGAACAACACGGTCCAGGGCGTCACGCTTGAACTCGAAGGGCCGCGTTCCCAACTCGAAACGTTTCTGGCGCGGCTCGAATCGGAAAAGCCTCCGCGCAGTTTCATTCAGGGCCTCGAGGCTTCCTGGCTCCGCCCCGCCGGCTACACCGGCTTTGAAATCCGCGAGAGCGAAACCGGAGGGGGCAAGACCGCGCTCGCGCCGCCGGACATCGCCACCTGCCCGGATTGTCTCCGTGAACTCTTCGATCCGGCCAACCGGCGGTACCACTATCCGTTCACGAATTGCACGCACTGCGGTCCGCGCTTCAGCATCATCGAAGCGCTGCCTTACGACCGCGCAAACACCTCGATGAAGGAATTCGTCATGTGCCCGCGGTGCCGGGCCGAATATGACGACCCGCGGGACCGCCGCTTCCACGCGCAACCCAATGCGTGCCCCGACTGCGGACCGCAGCTTGAGTTGTGGCGCGGCGGCGCCGGAGATCCGCCGCGCTCCCGCGATCGCGGCCACGCGGCGTTGTCGGCCGCCGCCGAGGCGCTCCGCGACGGCCGGATCGTCGCCATCAAGGGTCTCGGCGGATTCCATCTCATGACGGCGGCGCACGATGAAAGCGCCGTTCGACGGTTGCGCGAGCGCAAGCATCGCGAGGAAAAACCGTTTGCGTTGATGTTTCCCTCGCTGGCTGTGGCAAGGGCGGTTTGTGAAGTCTCGCCTTTGGAAGAACGGCTGTTGCGCTCACCCGAGGCCCCGATCGTGTTGCTGCGCCGGCAGGATGAATCTCAAATTTCAAATCTCAAATTTGAAATTGCCAGGAGCATCGCCCCCGGCAATCCCAATCTCGGCTGCATGCTTCCTTACACCCCGCTGCACCATCTGCTCCTGTCGCTCCTCGGCTTTCCGGTGGTGGCCACGAGCGGCAATCTGGGCGACGAACCGATCTGCATCGACGAGCGGGAAGCCTTGGAACGGCTCGGCGGAATGGCGGACATGTTCCTGGTCCATGACCGTCCCATCGTGCGGCATGTGGACGATTCGATCGTGCGCGTGATGATGGGCCGCGAGCTGGTGCTGCGCCGGGCGCGCGGCTACGCGCCCCTGCCAATTACGCTCCACGCTCCACGCTCCACGCTCCACGCTCAGACTATTCTAGCCGTCGGCGCCCATCTGAAGAACGCCGTGGCACTCGCGGTCGGCCCCCAGGTGTTCCTCAGCCAGCACATCGGCGATCTGGAGACGGACCGGGCTTTCGGGGCCTTCCGACGGGTGATCGCAGATTTCGAGACCTTCTACGAGACCACCCCGGAAGTCATCGCCGCCGACGCGCATCCGGAGTATCTCTCGACGCAATTCGCGCGGGAGAGAGTGGCGCAGGCCGGGAGCGGGCGCATCGTCGCCGTCCAGCATCACGTCGCCCACGTCTTGTCCTGCATGGCCGAGAATGCATTGGAGCCGCCGGTGCTCGGCGTGTCCTGGGACGGCACCGGTTACGGCCTCGACGGCAGCATCTGGGGCGGCGAATTCTTTTTCGTCACCGACGCCCGCTGCGAGCGTGTCGCCCATTTCCGGCAATTCCGATTGCCCGGGGGGGACAGAGCGGTGAAAGAGCCGCGCCGGACCGCCCTGGGGTTGCTTTACGAATTGTTTGGGGACGCGGCGTTTGAAATGAAACACCTGCCGCCGGTGCGCGGAATGGCACGCCACGAACTTGCCACTTTCAAAAACATGCTCGCCAGCGGCTTGAATTCACCGCTCACATCGAGCGCCGGCCGGCTGTTCGACGCCGTGGCCGCGTTGATCGGTTTGCGCCAGCAGACCCGCTTCGAAGGACAGGCGGCGATGGAACTGGAGTTTGCACTCGAGGGAATTGTGACGGACGAGGCGTATCCGTTGCCGATCGATCCGCCGGGCAACCGCGAGGAGCATTCCCCGACGGGTCCTCTTCAATCCCCGCTGATTCTGGACTGGGCTCCCATGATTCACGGCGTCCTTGCCGATCTCGAAGCCGGCGCCGCCCCCGGCTGGATTTCCGCGAAATTTCACAACAGCCTGGTTGACTTTATCGTCGCCGCCGCTCGCCGCGTCGGGACCGGGCGCATCGCCCTCTCGGGCGGCTGCTTCCAGAATCGGTATCTGACGGAAACGACCGTGCGCCGGCTGCAGGAGGCGGGCTTTCAACCCTATTGGCATCAGCGGGTGCCGCCGAACGACGGCGGAATCGCCCTGGGCCAAATCATTGCCGTCCGGCGCGCGGGGAGGTAGAATTCAATCATGTGCTTGGCCATCCCGGGAAAAATCATGAGCATCAGCGGCGAAGATCCGCTGGAGCGAACGGGCAAGATCGATTTCGGCGGGATCCTCAAGAACGCCAATCTGGCCTGTGTGCCGGAAGCAAAAATCGGCGACTACGTCATCGTCCATGTCGGCTTTGCCATCAGCCGGGTCGATGAGGAGGAGGCGCACAAAGTTTTTGAGTACCTGAAAGAAATGGAATCGCTGGACGAATTGAGGGAGCCCGGGCCGTGAACGACCGCGCGACAGGGATCGCGGCGGCCGGTGATGCTCCGGCGCTCTTCCGTGGGCCATCGGCCGGCGACACCGCAGGTTGTCACGCCGCGCAGCCATGAAATATCTCGACGAATACCGCGATGCGGATCTCGCCCGGCAGTATGCGCGTCAGATCGCGCGGATCACGACCCGACCCTGGAACATCATGGAGGTCTGCGGCGGCCAGACGCATGCCATCGTCAAGTTCGGCCTCGATGAACTGCTTCCCAAGGACATCACGCTCGTCCACGGCCCCGGCTGCCCGGTTTGCGTCACACCCCTCGAGTTGATCGACAAGGCGCTCGCGATCGCTTCCCGGCCCGAGGTGATCTTTTGCTCGTTCGGCGACATGCTGCGGGTGCCCGGGAGCACTACCGACCTGCTCTCCGTCAAGGCGCGGGGCGGCGACGTGCGCATTGTGTATTCGCCTCTCGATGCCTTGAAACTCGCCGAGCAGAATCCTGCCAGGGAAGTCGTCTTCTTCGGGGTCGGATTTGAAACCACCGCCCCGGCGACGGCCATGGCGGTGTTTCAGGCCGCCAAACGGGGCGTGAAGAATTTTTCAATGCTCGTCTCGCACGTTCTGGTCCCTCCGGCCATGGTAGCGGTGCTGAGTTCCCCGAAGTGCCGCATCCAGGCGTTCCTGGCGGCGGGCCACGTCTGCGCCGTGATGGGCTGCGAGGAATACTTTCCTATCGCGGCGAAGTATCACGTCCCCATCGTCGTCACCGGCTTCGAACCGCTGGACATCCTTCAGGGCGTGTGGATGTGCGTGCAGCAGTTGGAGAGCGGCCGGGCCGAAGTCGAAAATCCCTACAGCCGGGCTGTGCGCCGCGAGGGCAATCCAACCGCGCAACAGCTCATCCGCGAAGTGTTCCGGGTCATCCCGCGCAAATGGCGCGGCATCGGCGAAATTGCGCAAAGCGGCCTCGGGCTGAGCGACCGCTACGCCGGGTTTGATGCCGAGCGGAAATTTGGCGTCGCCGGCTATCACGCCGACGAACCCTCCGAATGCCTCAGCGGACTGGTCCTGCAGGGGCAGATCAAGCCGCACGAATGTCCGGCCTTCGGCACGCGCTGCACGCCAGAACATCCGCTGGGCGCCCCGATGGTCTCGTCCGAAGGCGCGTGCGCGGCTTATTACCGGTATCGGCGGGAAGCCGCTTTCACCTGATTATGCAGCCTCTTGATTTTTCCGCCGCCTGCCCGATCCCGATCCGGGACTATCCGCACGTGCTGCTGGCGCACGGCGGCGGCGGCAAGCTGATGCACCGGCTCATCGGCGAAATGTTCGTGCCGGCGTTCCGCAACGANNGGCGGCGATGTCGGCTCCCTGGCCGTGCACGGCACGGTGAACGACCTGGCGATGAGCGGCGCCCGCCCCCTCTATCTCAGCGCCGGTTTCATCATCGAGGAAGGGCTGCCCATGGACACGCTCTGGAGGATCGTCTCCTCGATGCAACGGGCCGCCGCGAGTGCCGGCGTGCAGATCATTACCGGCGACACAAAGGTGGTGGACAAGGGCAAGGGTGACGGGCTGTTCATCAACACGTCCGGCATCGGCGTGGTCGAACATTCGCTGACCATCGCGCCGCGCAGCGTCCGGCCCGGCGACGCGATCCTCGTAAACGGCGATCTGGGCCGGCATGGCATGGCCATCATGGCGGTGCGCGAAGGACTGGAATTCGAGAGCACGATCGAGAGCGATTCGGCGCCGGTCTCCGGCCTGGTGAGCGAGCTGCTGCGCGCCGGAGTTGAAATTCACTGCCTGCGCGATCTCACGCGTGGCGGCCTGACGAGTGTGCTCAACGAAATCTCCGAGGCGGCCAGCCTGACCCTGTCGGTCGAGGAAACATTGATCCCCGTCCGCGAGGATGTCCGCGGCGCCTGCGAGATTCTCGGGCTGGACCCGCTGCAGGTGGCGTGCGAAGGCAGATTTGCCGCCTTTGTTCCCGAGCGCGACGCCGACCGGGCTTTGGCGGTTCTGGCCGCGCATCCCCTCGGCGCCGGGGCGTGCAGGATCGGAAAAGTCATGGAACAGGCTTCCGCCAGGGTTCTGCTAAAGAGCGCGATGGGTGTGCAGCGCATCCTCGACATGGCCAGCGGAGAACAACTGCCGCGCATTTGCTGAGCCCGCCCGCCCGAAACCCTGTCTCGTAGCCGCCAAGGTGACGGGGTGGCGATGGCCCGTCGCCAGATGTTCTTTGGTGGGGCGAGGCTACCGACGAGCCGCCCTTTATGTGAAACCACACGGCTCGCGCCTTCGCGGCGACGAAGCCGCTACGGCGGCGCAGGCGCGAGTACGCTCGCCCCACCTGTTTCTGGATTGGTGAGACGAGTTCTAGATTTGACAGCCGCTACGAATGCCCGGATTCGGATTGATTCGGCCGGCTGCGAGCCGTTAGGTTTGGTTCCATGCCATCCACACGACTCAGTGAACTCATCCCGGTGCTGCAGGTCGCGGTCGCTCCGGTGATTCTGATTTCCGGCGTGGGCCTGCTGTTGCTCTCGTTGACAAACCGGTTCGGGCGCGCGGTGGATCGGTCGCGACAGCTCATCCGCGAGATGCGCGAAGCCGGCGACGACCACCGGGACCGGCTGGCGTGGCAGGTGACGATTCTGTACCGCCGGGCGCGCCTGATCCAGATCTCG
This sequence comes from Limisphaerales bacterium, assembly GCA_003159675.1. GTDB lineage: Bacteria > Verrucomicrobiota > Verrucomicrobiia > Limisphaerales > BOG-1460 > BOG-1460. The sequence goes on along the minus strand of PLQC01000038.1, from coordinate 6,419 downwards.
ATCATTCTGGGCACCGTCAGCCTCCTGTTCGCAGCGGTGCTGATCATCACCCTGTTTTTTACGGCGCTGAGGCATCTGGAACTCGCCGTTCTGATCAGCTTGCTCTTCATGTGTTGCCTGGGTTCCCTGATCGGTTCGCTGATCGCTTTCATCATGGACATCCGGTTGTCCTTGAAGGCGCTGAAGATGGAAATGGAGCATGAACTGGCGGGAACCGCGGTGTGACGCGGTTTCATGCCATGGCGGACCGCGCTCCGGAATTGCCGGCTCTGTTCGGATGCTTGCGGGTTGACGAGGCGGTGGAATTGGCGGACGCGCTGGATTCAGGTCTGCAATTCAACCTGCTTGTGCGACCCAGCCTCCCACCGTCGCGCACGCGGGATAAACAGTGCCTCAATCTCTTGGGCGTGGTGCGCTCGTTCGATTCGCAGCCGGGCGCACCAGGCATTTTCGGCGACCAACAGCAACGCGTCCAGATGTGGATGAAGGCGGATTTCGTGCCGCGCCAACTGGTCGGCGCGGCGACGCGAGTGTTCGGCTTTCGCGGCGGCGAGCCGGTCGGTTGTTTTCGTTCTGGCGTTTTGGCTGGAACTGCGGGCCGCCCGGGCATTCAACTCGCGCTCGTAATTCTCGAAATAGTCGTCCACGCGTTCCAACTCGCGGCGCAGGCTGTTTTCCTGCCGGGCGCGGACCCGGGCCAGATCGCCGGCCAGTTCCTGTTCGAGCGCCTGCTGCAACAGAGCATTCCAATGCGCTGGATCGGCGGCCGGCCAGGGGATTTCAACGCCGGTGTCGCCGCCGGCCTCGTGAAAACCGAATTCACGCGCCAGGTCGTCGTCCAATTCCCCGCCGGGCAACGCCGCCGCCACGCGGTGCAGCGACCAGTGCTGGTCAATGGCTTGGATCTCGCAGCGCACGAGGCAGACAAGGCTGAAATGAAAAGCGGTCCTGAACGGCGCTGCCATTTGCCAGCGCGCGGTGTCGGGGAATTGCGCGCGCCAGAGTTTTTCGACCACGGCGGCATCGGGCGGGCGCGCCGGCGCGTTCTCGGGCAAAACAAACCGTTCCAGCGGCAAAGGCGAGCACCGCAATGCCTCGGCCAGCCGGAAGGTCAGCGGACAACCGGGAAAGACTTCACGCGCAGCGTCGCGTGCCGAGGTGGTGTCCGCGGGTGTGAAATACAATTCCACTTCGTGCAGCGTTCCGTCCGGGTTCCAGAGCGTGGCCGGACGGCCTTCGGCAACGACTTCGAGGCGGTCGTGCCACGTGCGTTCGCATAGCGCGCCGAGCATGCCCAGGCCGTCCTCGTAGAATTCGAGCACCAAACCGGGATCGTGGGCGACACGGTCAATTTTCATGGAAATCAATCGTCACAATGATTCGTAATCTTTCGCGAAGAGGGTTTCATCGAGTTGCTTGACCTCGCCGTAGGCATCTCTGGCCGCGGCCAGCTCGTCACCCAGCCCGGCCAGCGCCTCGGCCACGCGTCCTTCGCTTTCGCGCCAGCGGCGGAAGATTTCCTCCGCGAATTCATCACTGCCGAAACGTTCGCCCAACACCAGCCCGGTTTCGCCGACGACCAGTTCAAACAGATTCAACTTTTCCTGGAGAAGCTGGAGCAGATGTTCCTGCAACGTGCCGGCCTGGACGAAATTGTAAATGCGCACCGGGTGCTGCTGGCCGAGCCGGTGCAGGCGGCCGATGCGTTGTTCAATCTCCATCGGATTCCACGGCAGGTCGAAGTTCACCAGTTGATGGGAGCATTGCAGGTTGCGTCCCTCCGTGCCGCTGTGCGTGAGCAGCAACGCGCCGCCGCGCCTGCCGAATTCCTCCGTGATCGGCTGGCGTTCCGGGGCGGGGGTCGCCCCGTTGATGACAAACGTGTCCACGCCCGCACCCCGCAGAAAATCCGCCAGCGCCGCCTGGGTTTCCAAAAATTGCGTGAAGATGACCGCGCCACCCTCCACGCGCGTGAGCGGCGGAATCAGCTCACATTTCCGGCGCCAACTGATTTCGAGCGGCGATTGTTCGCGCCAGGCCCGGGCGGCTTCGGCATCCGGGAATTTTTCGAGCGCCTTGCGCCATGCTGCCGGACTGCTGCCCGCCGTTTGCAACAGCAGCCGTCCCCAGAGGCTCGACTGGCTGGCGCTGAGTCTTGCGAGATGACCGCGCAATTCACCGTCCCAGTGCTGCCAGAAGGCGCGTTCCGCCTCCTCCGGCTCGAACAGCACTGTCTCCGCGCGGCGCGGCGGCAAATTCAACCCCGCGTTGGCGCGCGTGTTCCGAATCATCACCTGACCGACCAGCCGGCGCAGTTCCTCCGGCTCGCGCGGCTGTCGCGGGCGTTTGGGATCCAAAAAGCGGGCGCGAAATTCCTTCGGCGTAGGCAACTGTCCCGGCTGGAGCAGCGTGACAAGGTTGTAAAGTTCTTCGAGCGAGTTTTGCACCGGCGTTGCGGTGAGCAGGAGCAGAAACTGGCGCGGCAGGGCGTTGACGGCCTGCCAGGCCTGCGACTCGCGATTGCGCAGGTAATGCGCCTCGTCCACGACCAGAATGTCCCATTGCACCTGCCGCGCGATTTCAAGCTGGGCGCGTTGTTTGAGCGTGTGAAGACTGGCCACGATACCGGTGTTTTGGCGCCAGAAGTTTTGAGGATCATTGCGCGCGGCGGCGTGGTTGGTCGTGACCGCGGCCAAGCCGAATTTGTCGCTCAATTCCTCCTCCCATTGATCCACAAGCGACGGCACGGTGAGCACAAGGAAGCGTTTCACCATGCCGCGCGTGAGCAGTTCTTTGATGACGAGCCCCGCTTCGATGGTTTTGCCCAGGCCCACTTCGTCGGACAGCAATGCCCGGCCGCGCAACGGGCCCAGCACGCGCAACGCGGTGCGGAGCTGGTATTCGAGCCGTTGGATGCGGCAATGCGGGAGGCAAAGCAGATCGTCCGACTGGTTCGAAACCCACCATAACGCCGCGCGTTCGCGGAGAAAAAATCCGCGCAGGTCCGCCAGTGGAAACGCCGTTTCCTGAAACGACAGCGGCGGCATCTCGAAACGCACCGGCAATGGCGGCAGCGAAGGGCGCTCCGCCGGCAATTTCAAATTTGAAATGCGAGATTTGACATTCGCCTTCGCTTCGGCGGCTTTTCTTGCCTCCGCCTCCTTTCGGAGCTCTGCCTGCCGCAATTCCCGCTGGCGGCGTTCCTCAGCCTGACGCGCCAGCAACTGTTTTCGCCGCGATTCCTCCTCCTCCCATTTTTGCTGTTTGCGCAGTTCACGCTGCCGGTAGCGCTCGATTTCCGCGGGCAACGCCGGCTCGATCTCATCCAGTATTCGACCCAGCGGCGAGAACTGAAACCGCAGCGCCTCGGCCATCTCGACGAGGTTGTCTTCCACCCAGCGATAAACAGCCTCGTCCGGACTGAACGGCGGTTCCTGCTCGCAGACCGGCTCGTCCGTGCCGGGTTGCGATCGGATCCAAAACACGCAGAAGGTTGGGCGATTGGCGGGGAATTGTTTCAGCCAGCGTTCCATTGCCGCGCGGATGGAGTTGCGATGATGGGAAGACACCGCCGGTTCGCGGCGACCGTCTATTTCCAGTTCCCACGTCAACTGATCGGGTCCGGTGCACCGAACCTGGCCAATGGCGGCGGTCCTTTTTGAACCCGGTCCAGTCCAGACGAATTCCGCAAAGCACTTCACCTGATTGAAAGTCACGCGCAGATCAAAGAGCGCCGGCTCTTTTCCGCCCGCGCCAGCCATCCCCGGAAGCGACCGTGGAATTTCGAGAAGCGCGCACGCCAGAAGGTGCAGGACCGTCCTCCCGGTCACGGTCGGGTTGCCGTCGGGAGTAAAACTGGATTGGGTCAACTGCGCGAACTGATGAATCTCGTGCTCCAGCCACTTCCATGAATCCAAACCGGGCGGCGGCTTGATGGGAAGCCGGCGGCCCGCTTGGGCCATGCCCAGGTCCGCGTCCGTGAGCAGGCCGAGCCGCAGCGTGCCCTCCGCCACCGGGAACAGTTTTCTGATGCGCCGGGTCAACGCGCGCGTCGAGGCCGCCCAGGCATTGCATCCGTCCCAGTGTGCCTTGCTTCCGCCCTCCAGAATCCAGTTCAGCACCTGACCCCATAACAGTCCAATCTCGGGGGGTAGCAACCGGCCTTTGGCAATCACCTCCCCGGTGTCGAGTCGCGCCCACTCGAATCGAAACGCGCCCGCCGGGACATCCAGCGTGACGGCCAACGAGAATGATTCCGCGAACAATGACGCCTCATCGTCCGCGGCGGCGACGCTCGTCCGGTGTGTCCGTTCCAGGTCCGGCATGCCAATCAAGATGCCGCGAAACACTCCCCGCGCGTCAAGCGTGCGTTTCGTCCAAGGCGGCAACTTGCAAGGATTCCTTTCAAAGTTCGATTGGGGGCAAACGAAGTGTTCACCGCATTTGATCGCGAGCGATCATAAGGGAGCCGGCGTAACGTGAATGTAACTGGCACGATTGAACTTTTGGGAGAATGGTGCGTCCAACGTTCACAAACGAATAATAGAGGAATTATGAAATCGATAATCGTGACGGATCCAGATTTTCAGTCTCTTCCAAAAGGGATCAAAAGGCTGCTGATTGCCTCGGAGAGCTTTTTCTTTCGCGAACCAGGGCCTCGGCCGGCACATCAAGGACTGGTGCAGTCCCCACAAAAGCAACAGTTCGGACGAAACCGGGAGGTGATCTCAGCGGACCGTTTTCGGCACTCAACGCAACCTGAAGGAACGAAATGGAATAAAAGGGGGAGGGGAGGATTCTCTGGAGCTGCAACCAGCTTCTCTGAATGAGTCAAGCGTAAGTCAGTTAACTGCCAAACGACCAATTATTTTGCACGTCGTTTCAGAAATGACGGCATCACCTCATTCTGTGTGATCTGGTCCAATGTTTGACGTTTTCGGATGAGTTCGACCAATCCGTTCTTGGAGATCATGACTTCAGCGGCTTCAGGGAAGGAATTGTAGTTCTTGGCCGCCATGCTCGAGCAGTAGGCTCCCGCGCCACCGAGCACAACCAGGTCGCCAATCCGTGTTTCCGGAAGCAATCGCGGCTGCAGGGCCTCTGGGTTCCCTGAAGCGGGTGTGAGCACGTCGCCACTTTCGCAACAGTGTCCGACTACAACATACTTCATTTGGCCGCGCTCTTCTGTCGCGGCGGGGACGACCTCGATGGGATGCTGTGCTCCATACATGCTGGGTCTGAGCATCTCGGTCATCCCGGCATCGACCTTGAGGAACCTGTAACCGCCACGTCCCGTATCCACGATGTCGATGACTGTTGCAATCAGGGCGCAGGAATTGGCCACTAAATAGGTGCCGGGCTCAACTTCAAGTTGCAGCCTTCTCCCATGTTTTGCCGCGAATGCGCGAAATGCCTCGACGACGGGAGAACCGATCTTCTGCAAGTCTGTCGTCTCTTCGCCCTTCACCCTGCCGATTTTGTATCCGCCGCCGAGATTCAGCACGGTCACATCCGGAAGGCGCGAGCAGGCATCCAACGACATCAACGCCACCCGTTCCCACACCTTCGGGTCGCTCCCCGACCCGATGTGCGTGTGCAGCCGGGTGAACTTGAGGCCATGCTTCCCTCCGACCGTCAGCGCCTCGTCCAGGTGCTCATGCCAAATGCCGAAACTGGATGCAGGGCCGCCGACATTCGTCCTGTTGTTGTGCCCTGAGCCAAGACCTGGATTGACGCGAATCGAAAGCTGGCGGCCGGGAAACCGTGTTCCAAATGCCTGGATTTGTGCAACGGAGGTGGCATTGAACAGGACTCCCCTTTCGACCAGCGCCCGCAGATTGTCCGGCACCTGTTGCGCCGTGAGTTGAATCCGTTCAGGGGGAACGCCTGCATCGAGCGCACGCTCGACCTCATAACCACTGCTGGCATCAATGTGCAAACCGGAATCGGATAACACTTTGACCACTGCGCTTGTTGGACAGGCCTTTACCGCATAACGGACCGTCAGGCCGAAAGCGTTGGGAAAGCCGAGTACCAGACCAGCCTGATGCTCCAACGTCCTCTGATCATATACAAAAACGGGTGTCCCAAACTCCCGACAAATGGATCGTGCTTTATCTTCAGCAAGAAATGGGATTGAGTTCAAATTCACTCTCTGATGCGTCATGCTCTTCCTGTCCTTCACGTCCGTCTGCGAGACTAGCGGCCAAGCGCGAAAACAACAAGCAATCGCGTGGGGAGTCAGTGCCCTGATTTGAAGGAGACCCTCCCATTGTTTTGGTTCCCTCTCAAGTTTTGGTTCCCTCTCAATTCGCGGATTACAGAAAGAAAAGTTTGTCCGCGAATTTCGGGTATGTGGTTTGTCAACGGGAAGACCTCGAAAAGTTCTTCTTCTTTCGATGCAGGGTAAATATGCGGCT
>PLQC01000120.1:3453-51253 GCA_003159675.1 Limisphaerales bacterium | reverse complement strand
GTGCTACCCTTCCAGCTTTTCACGCTGGCTCTAAACGCCGCGCTCCGGCCTGCTTGCGATCGGGGGCAGTGTCAAGATGCGCCCCAATCGCACTCCGGCACCACAAGCCCCTTGACATCTCCGTCCACGCCCCTATTACATCGCAAATGGCAAGCGAGAATTCAAAAGGACCGGTGGAGCGCCTGTTTCCGTTCGCCTTGCGAGCGCGGATTCTGCTGGTTGGCCGCGACACGCTGCGCGGAAGCAAGAGCAAGTTGCATTTCGTCCTGGTCACCGAGGACATCGCGGAAAGCGTCCGAGCGGAAATTCTGTCGGACTTCAAGCATTACCCGGTGGTGCAACATTATGCGCCGGCGGATCTGGAAAAGCATTTCGGAATCAAAGGTGCAAGGACGATTGGCTTTGCGAAGTCCGGCCTTGCCCAATCCATCTACGCCGAGTTGAAGGAATATCGGATCAACCAGCCGGTAACGAAATCGAAAGACCCAAAGCCGCCGGCATCAGTTCCTCCCGCCAACTGAATTTGCTTCCACTCAAATCAAACTGCCGATTCGCCGAAGCTCGAGGAACGGCTCGCCCAGAGTGCGGGACCGGGCTAAATCCACTTCGAATTCCGCCACCCAGTCGTTGTCTTCCTCCGGGTCAACAAGCATCTGCTGAACGCGCCAGCTCTTCTTGTCATCTGAAGGAACAACGTAAGTATGCCGCGCGTTCCGCGCGTTCGGGTCGAGGCAAATACGCTCGTGTTCGAGTTCGTAGGCTTCCATCGCCACGCGCAAACGGTCGGCAGTCCACGGCTGGCCATCGGCATCGGTAGGGACGCGCTGCTGCGCGTCCTGGTCTCGCAAGGCGGGACCGGTCTCACCGGCGCCGGCGGAAAGGTTGGAAAGCGCCGCTTCGTAATCGGCAACCACCAACCCGCGCAGAAAAACAAAAATGCGATTCCGAATCGCCGCCGTGAAGGCTTTGGTGTCGCGCGTGATGTCCTGCGCGGCTTCCTCCGCGCCGGGCGGACGCACCTCTTTCATTTCTGCGCGCTGGAAATTCGGGTTGCGCATTTTCTCCCATTCATCGAGAAGGCTCGAATCCACCTGCCGGATCATCGAGCCCAGATAAAGTTCCATCTCGCGGATCTGGTCATTCTTGCCGGCATCGGGAACATTCTGGGCGAGGACTTTGCAAACCCGGTTCAAATGCCGGAGCAGAACCCCTTCGGCACGCTGCAACTCGTAGTCCCGGATGTAATCGGAAAACGATCGAAACGATTCAAACATCTCCCGCGCAATGGATTTCGGACGGATGTTTTCCTGGCCCACCCATGGATGACGATCCGCAAAGGCGTTGAACGTTGAGTAAACGAACTCCCGGTTCGGCTTCGGATATTCGAGTTTTTCCAGTTCTTCCATCCGCTGGTCATAGTCGAGTCCTTCCATTTTCATCTCAGCCATCTTCCGGTCCTTCACCTTGTCGAGTTGTTTGCGCAGAATGATGTCTGGATCTTCGAGAATGGATTCCACCAGCGTCAGCAGGATGAGCGCGTAATCCGGTTGCTGCGGATCCACCAGCGGAATCGTGTCGAGCAAATACAGGGACAGCGCCTGGTCCATTGAGAAATCCTCCTGCAACTCGACGTTCACACGAAGTTTACGCCCGCCCTCACCCCGGCCCTCTCCCCCGGGGAGAGGGAGAATCTGTTTCCGCGCTGAGGCAAGTTCTGACGCCCCGGATAATCCAGCAGCGTCACTTTGCTGTTCCCTCTCCTGGGGGAGGGGGTCGGGGTGAGGGCGGATCACACTCTGACTTGCTTCTGCCTTCTGCACTCCCTTTTCCGATGGTTGGATGAACTCGACGATCTTCCGGTCCAGCAACGAGCGGAACAGTTGCCAGGCGCGTTTGATGTGCGCCTGCTTCTGTCGCGGCGTTTCGTGACAGCACGCAATGATCTGCTGCATCGCCCGGCACCCATCGCCGTTCCGGCTGAGCACATTCAGCAACATCCCGTGCGTCACCTGGAAACGCGAGGCAAGGCGCTCCGGCGGCGCGGCGATCAGACGCGCGAAGGTGTTCTTGTCCCAATTGACAAAATTCTTTTCCGGCGGCTGGCGCTTCACAGATTTCTTTCCGCCCCGCGCAGATTTTTCGGCAAGCTTCAGGTTTTCGATCGCGTGCTCCGGCGCCTGCGCCACCACCCAGCCTCGATCGTCAAAACCCTTGCGCCCGGCCCGGCCGGCAATCTGGTGAAAGTCGCGCGCGCTCAGGATGCCGGTCTTTTGTCCGTCGTACTTGCACAGTCGCGTGAACAGCACGGTGCGAATCGGCACGTTGATGCCAACGCCCAGCGTGTCCGTGCCGCAGATGATTTTCAGCAAGCCCTTCTGCGCGAGTTGCTCGATCAGCACGCGATACTTCGGCAACAAACCGGCATGATGCAGGCCGATGCCGTGGCGCAGCCACTTTTTGATGTCGGGACCGTACGGGCTGCTGAACTTGAATCCTTCGAGCGCNNGCCTTGCCCTCGGCGGCGAGGCTTTCCAGCGTTTTGGCCAGCGTCAACTCCGAGTAGGCATACTCCAGCGGGACCGGCCGGTGCGTTGATGAGATTGCAACCGTTGGCCGCCGGTTGACCCGCGTGAGTTCCTCCTCGAAAAACGTGGTGTCACCCAGCGTTGCGGACATAAGGAGAAACCGCGCTTGTGGCAACGTCAACAAGGGCACCTGCCACGCCACGCCGCGCTCCCGATCGGCATAATAATGGAATTCGTCCATGACCACCTCCTGCACATTGGCCTGCGCGCCCTCGCGCAGCGCGATGTTGGCGAGGATTTCCGCGGTGCAGCAAAGGATGGGCGCGTCGCGATTGACCGACGCATCGCCGGTGCTGAGGCCGACATTGTCGGGGCCGAACTCGTGGCAGAGGGCCATGAATTTCTCATTCACGAGCGCCTTGATCGGGCAGGTGTAAATGGAGCGTCGTCCCTGGGCGATGGCCTGGAAGTGCATCGCCGTGGCCACGAGCGATTTGCCCGACCCGGTGGGCGTGTTCAGGATGACGTTCTTTTCCTCGAACAACTCGAGGATGGCCGATTCCTGGGCGGGATAAAGTTGCAGCCGCCGTCCTTCCACGTATTCCAGAAAGCGCCCCAGCAAGACATCATTGCCGGGCTTCTCGTCCCGCGGAATCAGGTCATATAACGTGGCCGGCACAGGACTCCACTCTACGGAGGGGGAGCCGCGTTGAAAAGACTGATGCGCAAATCCTCCGGCTGCTCAACGAAGTGACGACGTTGAAACAATCGTTTTGCATGACTGCCACATTTGTCTTACACTTGGTCCATGAAAACGTTGACCGTCCGGCTGCCCGATTCCCTCGTCACGGAGATCGAGCACGAGTCGCGGGCGCGCAGCGTCTCGAAATCTGACGTGGTGCGGGAACGGCTGCGCCAGTCGCCCCGCCCGCCCGGCAAGCGCGGCACGATGCGGGAGCTGTTGGGCGACCTCATCGGTTCGGTTGAAGGCCTGCCGACCGACCTGGCCCGCAACAAGAAAAAATACCTTCCCGGGTTGATCCGTGCCAAAAAACTACATCGCCGATAGTTCCGTCCTGGTGGCGTTGCTCAGCCGCGACGACCAGCATCATGACTGGATCGCCGTGCAAGCCGGCACGCTGCCCTGGCCCTGGCTCACCTGCGAGGCGGCCTTGACCGAGGCCTTCCATCTTCTCGGCGAAAAGGGCGCCCCGCGACTGAAGGATTTGTTGCGGCAGGAAGCGGTCGTGCTCTCGTTTGAGTTGGGCGATCAACTTGCGCCGGTGCTTGACTTGATGGACAAATACGCCGATGTGCCCATGAGCCTGGCCGATGCCTGCCTCGTGCGCATGACTGAAACGCTGCCCGAACCGGTGGTGCTGACCACCGATACCGATTTCAAAATCTACCGCCGCCACAGCCGCCAGGTCGTGCCGTGCCTGCTGCCCTGAAATTCCTGTTGCCGTGGTTCTCATCCCGCGGAATCAGATCATATAACGTGGCCGGCACAGACCAGCCACTCTACGAAGCTGCAATGGCAATGGGAAGGCCGATGCTTGCCACTGCGTCGCATTAGCATTCACGCAAGTCATGTGCCCCGTGAATGGTTGATCCAGGTCATTCCCGGAAATACGGTGTTTGCCGGTCGCGACGACGATTCAATTCACTGGCGTAGTGCAACCCCAACATGGCGGCATTTTTCTGCATCCAGGTCGTCAACGGCGTTTTGCCGGTCGGTGGCGTGGTCACATAAAGCAGCTCGTCCATCAGCCCGCGAATCTCCTCGCGCGTGATGAAGGTGTCGCGCATGAACACACCCAACAGTTTTCCAAAGAAACATCCCATCCCTGGCGACACATTAAGCAAGGGCCGAGGCCGCCCAATCGCTGTGCCGACGGCATGGACCAAGTCCCTGTAAGCGAATGTCTCGGGGCCGATGGCGTTAATGACGGCATTTTCAGTCCGCATTCCCTCGGTCACCGCCAAGTCCGCCAGATCATCCACATGGACGGGTTGCAGCCGATACGCGCCGTCGCCGAAAACTGCAAAAAACGGAAAACGTCGCAGTGCCCAAGCAATGTTGTTGATAAGTATGTCCTCCCGCCCGAACAGCACGGTTGGCCGCAGAATCGCATGGGATAGGCCGCTGGCTTGCAGCGCTCGCTCCAGTTGCGCCTTGCCGGAAAAGTATTCCAGCGGCGAAGCCTCCGACGGATTGGTGATGCTGACATGAACCACGCGCCTGACTCCCGCCCGCCGCGCCGCTTCGAACAGCGCCAGGGTGTTTTGCACCGCCTGTGCATGGGTGAAGGTCCGGTGATTGAAGCGAACCCAGTAGGTGTTGTAGAGCACGTCCACTCCGGCCAGCGCCGCCGCCAGCTTGCCCGGATCGGCAAACGCGAGCGGATACGCGCGAACTTTGCCGCCGAAAGGATTCGCCCGGTTCATCGAATTGGTCAGCGTGATGACAGTCTGGCCTTGCTCCAGCAAGCGGGTCGCGATGTAACGACCGGAATAGCCAAATGCACCGGTCACCGCATGGGTTTTGCATTTCATAGTTAAAATTCTGGTTTTGCTGTGAATTGAGAAAATCAGGTTCAAAAATATTTAGCCCAGCCAGCCACGAAGTTTGGATGCCCATTTGACCAGTTTCACGCGCGATTCCAACGGCATCCGCCGGACTTCGCCAAACCAGCCGTCCATTTGCTCAAAAAACTCCAGCATCTCCTTGACCCGGCCGGCGGTGTGCGTGTCAACTTTCGCGCCATCGTTCAGTAGTGCCTGGGTTTCACGGAGCGTCTTGAGGGTGGGATCAACCTCGCGCCGCTTGCGTTCATCCAGGAGAATCTCAAACAATTGCCAGACATCCTTGATGGATTGGAAGTGTTCGCGGCGATCGCCCATGACATGAACCACCCTGACGACGCCCCAAGATTGCAGCTCCTTGAGGCTGTTGCTCACATGGGAACGAGCAACGCCCAGCGCGTCCACGATTTCATCCGCCGCCATCGGCTTGGGCGAAAAGTAAAGCAAGGCGTGAATCTGCGCCACCATGCGGCTGATGCCCCAGCGCGAGCCCATCTCCCCCCAATGCAGCACCAACTTCTCGATGACTGGGTTTAGTTTTATTTCTATCTTTACAGAAAAAATTAAAATTAATTCGCGGTCAAGCATTTCATTGCGGCGGCCCGGGACGCTTGCCGTTTTGGTTTGGCAATTAGACTTCGCCCGCCACCGCCTTGATCGCCTCCAATTCTTCCCAGCGCGCGTAGAGCTTCGCGAGATTTTCCTTCGAGGCGGCGAGATTGGCTGTGAGCTGGCTGGTTTGCGTTGCTTTCGTTTGTTATTTCAGATGGCCAGCCGGCGCAGAAAATCCGACGGGGAGACTATCCGGATGCCGTGGAATTCCCGAAGTGCCAGCAGATGTTTCTTGTCGCCGCTCACGATATAATCTGCTTCTGCCGCCAAGGCGCATTCCAGAACCATTTCGTCACCGGGATCGGGCGTTGCCCCCGTGGCGCGTTCCGTGGGGAAAATCAATTCAGCCGACTCGGTCAGGGCGTCAACCCATTCGACCGGCTCGCGCCGGGGATAGTCCAGCCGAAGTTCTTCGATAGTTTCGTGATACTCGGCCAGCAGCGCGGGGCCGACCACGGCTTGGCAGCGGCCTTTCGCCCATGCCGCCAGACAGTCAAATGGCGCAGCACGCCAGAAACTCGCGCTGGCCACCACATTGGTGTCGAAGACCACTTTCACTGTTTGCGGCGGCTTCTCACCTGTTGCATGGCGCGGGTGACGGCAGTTTCATCCGCCGGTGTCATCCCGGGAAGCCCGCGTCCGGCCAGCAGCAGCGAACGCACACGGGCCGGGGTCAGTGCCTCGCGTTTCCGCAGCACAATCAGCCCGTTGGCGTAACCGACATCCAACTTGTCGCCGGTTTTGATCCGCGCCTGTTCGCGGATGGCTTCGGGAATGACCATCTGTCCTTTGACTGATACATTGGCAATCATGCGGTAAGCCTAGCATTACTTTGGAAAGAATCAATCCAAAAGGGGCAGGACGGTTATTAGGGCGTGTTCTCAAAATCAGCTTGCCGCCGCAGTCCACAATTGTCCATTTTGGAAACACGCCTTAGAGGATTAAGCAAGGTTAGGGGGCAGGTCGGCGCACGGCGGGAGCGTATGTGCTTTAACCGAGCCGTTCCGCCGCGGCCTTGATTGCCTCCAATTCCTCCCAGCGCGCGTAGAACTTCGCGAGATTTTCCTTGGCAGCGGCGAGATCGGCCGTGAGTTGGCGCGTTTGAGTCGCGTGTGTGAGGTGAAAATCCGGCGAAGCGAACAGATCTTCAATACGGACGATTTCCGCATCCACGCCGTGGATTTGCGCCTCCATGCCTTCGAGCTCGCGTGATTCTTTGAACGAAAGTTTGCGGGGTTTGGCCAGTTTCGTTGCCTTCGTGGCAGCGACGCGCGAGTGCGCCGCTGATTTGTTTGTGGAAATGATGGCGGCGCTCTGATCCCGCCGTGGCGGGATCGCCACGGTCAAGCGCTTCTTCTTCTCCAGGTAATAATCGTAATCGCCGACGCTGTGGTGAATTTTGCCGTCGCCCTCGAACGCCAGCACGTCGGTGCAGACCCGGTTCAGGAAATAGCGGTCGTGACTCACGACCAGCACCACGCCGGGGAAAGCGATCAAGGCTTCCTCGAGCACGCGCAATGTCGGCAGGTCGAGATCGTTCGTCGGTTCGTCGAGAATGAGAAAATTGCCGCCGTTTTTCAGGATCCGCGCAAGCAACAGCCGGCTGCGCTCGCCGCCGCTCAGATATTTCACCTGCGTCATGATCCGGTCGTCGGCGAACAGAAACCGCCTGAGGTAGGCGCGCAACGACAGCTTGCCGTCGCCGAAGATGACGAATTCCGTGCCGTCGCCGACTTCCTCCAGCGCCGTGCGTTCCTCGCGCAATTGCAGCCGGCCCTGATCCACGTAGTTGAATGTTGTGAGCTGGCCGGTCTTGACCGTGCCTTCCGTGGGGTTGAGTTCACCGATGATGATTTTGAGCAGCGTCGTCTTGCCGAGGCCATTTCTTCCGACGACTCCGATGCGCCGGCCGTTCTGGAACGTGAAATTGAATCCGCGAAACAACGTGCGCCCGCCAAGATCCATGCCGAGGTTGGCCACCTCGACGACGCGGTTGCCGAGCTGCGGCGGCGGGGGAATGCAAAACTCGACGTCTTCCTCAATGACCGGCCCGTCCTGCGCGGCCGTATCGTAGTAGCGCTCGAAACGATCCTTCTGCTTGCTGCGCTGCGCCCGTGGACCCTGACGCACCCAGGCCAGTTCCCGCTTCAGAAACATCTGGCGCTTGTGCTCGATGGTCGCGTCGGCGGCCTGGCGCTCGGCCTTGGCCAGCAGGTAATCGGTGTAATTGCCGTCGTGCGAGAAGAAACGGCCATCGGAAAGCTCGACCATGCGCTTCGCCACGCGGTCGAGAAAGTAGCGGTCGTGCGTGACAACGAGGAATGAGCCGGGGAATTCGTCGAGAAACTCCGCGACCCACTCGATGGAGTCCGGATCCAGATGGTTGGTCGGCTCGTCGAGAATCAGCAGATCGGGCCGCGAAACAATCGCGCGGCACAGTGCCACGCGTCGCTTCTCGCCGCCGGAAAGCGTGTCGATGCGACGGTCGCCGGCGGGACAATTCAGGTGCGACATGGCCGTGGCAATGCGTTGGTCCAGCGTCCAGCCTTCCAGCGTGATGATGCGATGCTCCAACTGCTCATGGCGCTTCGAGTCATGCGGCAACGATTCAAATTCCGCGATCAAACCAAGCACATGCTGCGCGCCGTCGCGGATGTTTTCTTCCAGCGACTTGGCCGCATCGAGCATGAAGTCCTGCGGCAGATAACTGACGACCAGCTCGCGCCGCCGCGTCACATCCCCGCTGTCCGGCGATTGCAGCCCGGCGAGGATGCGGAGGAACGTCGTCTTGCCGCAGCCATTGCGTCCAACCAGACCGATGCGGTCGCCCTCGTCGATCGCGAGCGTCGCGCCATCCAGCACCGCGCGTTCGCCGTAGCGCACGGTCAGTTCGGTGGCGGTGAGGAGCGTGGGCATCTCACTCCCTCGCCGTTTGCACCGGCAGGACAGACAGCGGGCAGTTCCGGTTCGTCTCGCCGAAATAATGTGCCGACCAGTCGTTGGCGAACAGCACCACGGGGTTGTTGCCCACGTCGTGGGCGAGCCGCGCGCCGGTGGGAAGTGAGAGCGCGTCCAGCTCGTCTTCTTTCATGTCCGTCGGCAGCCAGCGCACCACCGTCCAGGGCGCGGATTCCAGGCGCGAGGCGGCGCCGTATTCGTTTTCCAGGCGGAATTGCACGACTTCAAATTGCAGCGGACCGACGGCGGCCAGCAGCGGGAGCTTGATGGAGGCATTCCGGAGGTACAACGCCTGAATGACGCCTTCCTGCATCAACTGATCGAGTCCCCGCCTGAACTGCTTGAACTTCGCCGTGTTCGGATTATGCAGGTAGGCGAACGCCTCGGGCGTAAAACGCGGGATTTCCTTGTAGGTGATGCGCGGATCGGTTGTGAGGGTGTCGCCGACGCCGAAGCTTTCGTGCCCGACAAGGCCGATGACGTCCCCGGGATACGCCTCGTCCACCGTCTCGCGTTCGTTGCCGAAGAGCTTGTGCGAACTGGACAGGCGCACCCTCTTCTCGGAGCGCGAGTGATGCACCACCATGTCGCGCTCGAATTTGCCGGAGCAAACGCGGACGAATGCGATGCGGTCGCGATGCTTCGGATCCATGTTGGCCTGAATCTTGAAGATGAAACCTGAAAAGGCCGGGTGTTCCGGCGAGATCTCGACGCCGGCCATCACGCGCGACTTGGGCGGCGGTGAATATTTCAGGAACCCATCGAGTAAAAGCTGGACGCCGAAATTGTTGATGCCGCTGCCGAAAAAAACTGGCGTGCTTCGGCCCGCAAGCACGGCGGCTTCGTCGAAGCCGCCCCCGGCGTGCTCGAGCATTTCCAGTTCTTCGGAGGTTTTGTGAAACGTTGTTTCGTCCAGTTGGCCGCGTATCGCGGTATCGTTCAACCCGCCGACGGACACCGGCGCGCGATACTGGCCGCCGGCCGTGCGCTCGAAAAGGTGCATCTGGCGCGTTTGCCGGTCAAACACGCCCCGAAAGTCGAAACCATTGCCAATGGGCCAGTTCATGGGATACGCGCCCATGCCCAGCACGCGTTCCACTTCATCGAGCAGCGCCAGCGGATCTTTCATCGGACGGTCGCACTTGTTCATGAATGTGAAAATCGGCACGCCGCGCTGGCGGCAAACCTCGAACAGCTTGCGCGTCTGCGGCTCGATTCCCTTGGCCGAATCAATCACCATCACCGCCGAATCCACCGCCGTGAGCACCCGATAGGTGTCCTCTGAGAAATCCTTGTGGCCCGGCGTATCCAGCAGGTTCAGGCGATAGCCGTTGTAATCGAACTGCAACACCGTAGAGCTGATCGAAATGCCGCGCTTCTTTTCCAGTTCCATCCAGTCGGAGGTCGTGGCGCGCTGGTTTTTGCGCGCGGTGACCGAGCCGGCGAGCTGCACCGCGCCACCGTACAGCAGCAGCTTTTCCGTCAACGTGGTTTTGCCCGCGTCCGGATGCGAGATGATGGCGAACGTGCGCCGCCTCTGAATCTCTTTCGCAATGCTCACAAAGGTCGGGAAGAATAACAAATATTCAGGCAGGAACAAGCCTCGGATTTGACAATGGGGGATCCGGAGGAATACCGGAACCGCGCGTTCGCCAAGGGCGCAGCCGCATTCTTTCAGAAGCCGATCGACAGCGACCATTTACTGGAGACCATCCGGAAGACAATCGGCGAGGTTCAACCGGAGAAAGGCGACACGGTGCACGTGAAGCTCGCAGGCGGGTCGGTTGTCAGGATGTAGCCGCCATTGTGAATTGGCGGACACGTCCCGCAGCGGAGATCTCCGCCGTTTCACAACGGCGGCTACGCTACGCTTTCGGCGCGGTCTTTTTCGCGGTCTTTTTCGCCTCGACCGCTTTCTTCTTTCGTTTGATGTAACTCTGCCGGCGTTTTCGTTTTTCCGCTTTGTTGTGTTGTTTGCTCATAAGGCTCTTTACATTTCCACCGCACGTTCCGATTTTGATGCAGGTCACTATGATAATAGCCCTGAACCGATTCAACATCTATTTGCTGTCCGTGGTTGCCTGCGTCCTGGTCTCGGGCTGTCATCTGGCTGGCCACAGGAAGGACAAAGACATGGCCACCCTGCGTGTGCATGTCGAAGTCGTCCCCGAGTCGATGGATTTCTGCACCACGGTCTCCGTCTCCCGCACGGCGCCCATGAAGGTGACCGTGGACAAGTCGCCCATCCTGACGGAAGCCAACGTGGCCAGGGCGAGAGTGGTGGACGTCCCGGGCGGGTTTGATTTGCAGATCCAGCTTGACCGTCAGGGAACCTGGCTCCTCGAATCCTACACGATGACCAATCTCCGCAAGCACCTTGCCATCTTCAGCACGTTTGTCGGTGACTCCGGGAAACAGAGCCGATGGCTGGCGGCACCGATCATCACCCGCCGCATTGCCAACGGTTTGCTGTCCTTCACTCCGGATGCCACCCGCGAGGAGGCTGTGGCCATTGCCGAGGGGCTGCAGAATGTCGCCAAGGAAAACGAGGAAAAATCAAAATGGTAACCTCGACTGCCCGACACTCCGGTGGGCCGGGATGGTGCGCGATCCTCCGCCGCCGCGCCGCGGTTTCGATCCTCTCATTGGCGGCGTTTTCCGCCGCCGCGCAGCAGCCGTTTCAGTTGCCCACGGCCAACCACGCGCTGTTTGAGCCCGGCGGCGAGGAAAAATTCTTTGTCGGCACGACCGGCAAGCCCTGGACGAGCGGGTGTTTCGGCTGTGTGCGCAGCGACGGCTGGCAGATGCATGAGGGATTGGACATCCGGTGCCTGGATCGCGACAAGCGCGGCGAGCCGACGGACACGGTGCGGGCGACGGCAGACGGCACGGTGGTTTACATCAACACCCGGTCTTCGCTTTCCAATTACGGGAATTACATCGTCGTGCAGCACCACGTCGAAGGCCTGGAGATTGATTCGCTCTACGCCCACCTGCGCGGAATCCAGCCTGGATTGAAAATCGGCCAACCCGTCAAAGCCGGTGAACCCATCGCAGTGATGGGCCGCACTTCCAACACGCGCGAGTCCATCTCGAAGGAGCGGGCCCACGTGCACTTCGAGTTGAACCTGTTCGTCAACGACCGCTTTTCGAGCTGGTTCAAAAAGACGTCGCCGAACGAACGAAATGACCACGGCGAATGGAACGGCCAGAACCTGCTCGGGATCGATCCGCGCCTGGTCCTCATGGGCGAGCACGATCTGGGGGATAAATTCAGCCTGCTGAATTTTCTCCACAACCAAAACGATCTTTGCCGGGTGATCGTGAGAAAAACGAATTTTCCATGGCTGAAACGGTACGCCTCGTTGATCCACCCGAACCCGGTTGCGGAAAAGGAAGGCATTGCCGGCTATGAACTGGCGCTCAATTTCAACGGGGTGGCGTTCGAGGTGATCCCGCGCGCCGCCTCGGAAATTCGAGGCAAGGGCAAATACCAGCTCGTGTCGGTGAACGAAGCCGAATATCACAAGAACCCGTGCCGGCGTCTGGTGGTTCAGAAGGGCAGCCGCTGGGAACTGGGCACCCACGGGATCGAAGCGCTGGACATGCTGACGTATTGACTACCCGGGCTTGACCACCGCGATCACGGACGCCTCCGGGTTGAGATATTTCTGCGCGGCGGCTTTGACCCGATCGAGGGTGACGGCTTCATACAACGCGTCTTCGGCGTCGATGTGGGCGTAGCCGAGGCCGTAGAGTTCGTCGAGTGCAACGGTCATGCCCAGGGCGCCGAGGTCCTGCCTGCCGATTTTTCTCTGGCCGATGATTTTCGCCGTGGCGCGCTTCAATTCGGCTTCCGTCAACCCTTCGATGCGCAGCAATTCGGCTTCCCGCAGCAATTCCTTTTCAACCAGATCCACCTTCTCCGGCATGGTGCCGGCGTAGAAACTGAAGTAGCCCGGTGCCAATCCCGAAAAATGCCGGGCGCCGACGTAGTAAGCGAGCCCGAGCTGCTCCCGCACGCGCAGGAACAGCCGCGAGCCCAGGTCGCTGCACGCTTCCTGGAGCAGCTCGAGCGGGTACCGGTCGGGATCATGCAGGGTGGTGCCCGGGAAGCCGATGACCAGCACCGCCTGCTTCTTGTCGCGGATTTCCGTGACACGCGCCGGCGCATTTGAAATCTGAAATCTGAAATCTGAAATCTTCAAAGGTGCGCCCGGACCCGGCTTCCAATCCGCGAACGCCTGTTCGACGGCGCGCCTGACTTCCGCGGGGTTGACATCGCCGAAGATGGCGAGCACGCAATTGTCCGGGGTGGCAAATCTTTGATGGAACGATTGGAGGCTCCCGGCATCGAGGTTCCGCAGGCTTTCTTCGGTGCCCAGCCCGTCGAAGCCGTAGCCGGCCTCGCCAAACAGAGCGCGGCGCATCGCATTCGTGGCGCTCTTGAGCAGTTGATCTTTCTGCGCGCGCACGTTTGCCAGTTGGACCTCCCGCTCCCGTTCCAGCGCGGCGCCCGGAAAAGTCGGACGAAGCAGCACGTCCGTCAGCAGATCCAGGGCCGCCGCGAAATCCGCGCTCAGCACTTCCGCGTTCACGCCAAAGCTGTTGTTGCCACCGTAGCTGTCGATGCTCCCGCCGACCGATTCGATTTCCCTGGCGATGTCCTCGGCCGATCGCTTCGGGGTGCCTTTGAGCAGCATCTTGCCCATCAGTTGCGTGACGCCGTTGTTCGCGGCGGATTCCGCCAGGACGCCGCCTTTGAACACAGTGCGGAATTCCACAAACGGCAGGCGATGATCTTCCTTTACGAGCAGCCGCAGGCCGTTCGGCAGCTCCCATTTCTGAATGGCATTGTCGCTGCGCACGGAAGTTTCAACGGCCGCCTTCGGAGCGCTGCCGTTCGGAAGCAGGGCGTACAGGGATTGGTTGTCGCGGACGAGGTATTCCCTGGCGACGCGTTGCAACTCCGCCGGGGTGATGCGTTTGACGGCGGCGAGGTAGCGCTCGGAAAAGTTCAAATCGTTCGCCGCCAGCCAGCTCGAACCCAGGTCCTGCGCCTGGCCCTGCATGGTTTTGCGGGCCGACAATGTCCCGGTCATGAACTGCCGGACGGCCTTGCCCAATTCGGCGGCCGAAACCGGCGCCCGTTTCACCTTCTCGATCTCGGCGAGCAGGGCGTCGCGGGCCGCGGTGAATTTGTCCGCATCCACCACCGCGCTCATGCCGAACAGGCCGGGATCGCCGGGACTGTAAGTCCAGGCGTCCGCGTGATGGACGACGGCCTGTTTCTCGCGCAGTTCCTGATACAGCCGCGAGCTGCGGCCATGGCCGAGCACCGCGGCCAGAACATCCAGAATCGGGACGTCGGGATGCCGCAAATCCGGGATATGCCAAGAGAAATGCAGATGGCCGAGTTCGACGGGCGCCTCTTCGACCAGTTCGCGCGCCGCCGTTTGTCTGGGTTCCGCGGGCAGAAGGGCCGGCGGCAGCGGCCTGGCTTTGCCATTCGCATAAGCGGTTCGGATCTGGCCGACCACTTTGTCGCTGTGAACGTCCCCGACGACGACGTAGAACACATTGTTCGGGGCGTATTTCTCGCGGTAATAGTCAAGGATGTCGGGTGGCTTGAGTTCGTTGAAAATATCCGGATACCCGATCACGGTGAAGCGGTAGGGGCTGCGCGTGTAGGCTGTTTCGAACAGGCGGCGGCTGGCCCGGCGTCCGGGGTCGTCCACGTTCATGTCCATCTCGCGGCGGATGACGTCCTGTTCTTTGGCCAGCTCCTCGGCGAAGAGAGTGGCGTGCTGCATGATATCGCAGAGGATATCGACGGCCACGATTGCGCCGGTGTCCGGCACATCGATGTGATAGACCGTGCGGTCGAAGCTGGTGTAGGCGTTCATGTAGCCGCCGGCTTCCTGCACTTCCTGGTCGATCCGGCTGCCGGGGCGTGTGGTGGTGCCTTTGAAGAGCATGTGTTCGAGCACGTGCGACAGACCCGCGCCGAGCCACTTGCCTTCATGGATACTCCCGGCCATGCACCAGGCTTGCGCCGACACCACCGGCGCGCTGTGGTCCTCGCGCACGATGATCGTCAGGCCGTTGTCGAGGGTGGTGAGGGTCACGCCGGGCGGGGCCGGCGGGATTTCGTCAGTGGATGAGGGTCGCGTCATTACGGATGTGTCAGGCAGCAAAAATAGGCGGGAATGCAGGTTGATCAACCCAATTCGGTCGCGTAGCCGCGGTTGTGAAAGCACGGAGGCCCCCGCTGCGGGGCCGGTCCGCCAATTCACATTGGCGGCTACAACTGTCAGGCCACCGGTTTGGGTTCCTTCGCCCGCTTGCTTTTTGGGAGGAAGGGTTTGGAGAAGGCGTCTTCGAAACTGTAACCATTCTCAAAATCCGACCGATTGTCCTTGTCGGTCTTTGCGAGCAGCCCGGTTTCGACCATGTTGAAAACGATTTCACCGAAGTCGCGGCAGTGGCGGATGCCCCATTCCTCGAACACGGTGATGACCATCGGTCCGAACTCCTCGAGGGCATACTCACGGATGCCGCCAAGCAGTTCCTGGCCGCTGACATGGCGCATCTGGCCGCGGGTTTCCTTCAGGATGGATTTTTGCGTGTAATCGAGGGCTTCGCGGAGAAAGAGATAGGCATCCCGATGGTACCGGGTGTCCTTGGCCAGGATCTGGTCCAGTCCGTCTTCGAAAGTCGGTTCGTGCATGTCAGCGTTCCGCCTGTTTGACGGTGACTATCGGCGAGTTGCCATCGCGACTTGAATCCTGCGATTCGATCCTCACAGGGGGATGCGCCGTCCGATACGCCTTCACGGCCCAGCCGGTCAACAACAGGCCGAGAACGATGCAGACCACCATTTGTTCCTGTTTTGTCAGGCGGTTCATGACGTAAATATAGGGGAAACCGGTGGAAAAACAATGATGGAAAGTTGGCGGAGGGCTGGCCGCCGAGTTGTAAGGTTTAGCCCTACAGGTTTTTCCGTATTTTCCTTACAGACAGACCGGACCGGATTTGCTAAAAACTGCTTGTGAAAACAGGGGTCATTTGAAAACCAGCAAATGGTGAGAGCCTATGAAAACAGAAATCAAAGGGTATTCGGAGAACCCGGTCCAACACCGCCGCGGGGTGAGCGCCGCTCTGGCATTTACGTTAATTGAACTGGTGGTTGTCGCCGGTGTGGTCGCCATGCTGGCGACGCTTCTCATTCCCGTATTGGCCGGGACCAAGAGGGATACCGCAGGGGCAGAATGCCAGATCAACATGAAGCAGCTCGGCCTCGGCTTTGGTCTTTTTGAGCAGGACCATAGTCAGATGTTTCCGCCCGCGGCGTTTGCCGGTGGCCCGCTGGGAGGACTGGGCGTCACCCAACTGAGTTGGGACAGCTATATTCACCGCTATATCGGGGGCACGGCCAACGATGCGGAGTTGACCGCTGGAGCTCTTTATGCCAGCGACACGCCCAAAGCGTTGATCTGCCCCGCCGCCCCCGACCGGATAATCAATTGGGCCACCGTTTCTGGCCAGGAATTGTTCGGGAGAAGGACGTATTCCATGGTCGGTTCCCCGGAATACCTCCAGGTCCGTCTCACCTTTTACGGCAGTGTGCCCTATACTTTGAACGGTGGGACGTCGCTGGGCGTGGGGATCTATTGGATGGACAGTAGTTACCCGGCAGACTGGGACGCAAAAAGTTTTAAAACCTCTGTCGTCACTGATCCTGCAGGCACGATCCTTCTCGTCGAACAGAGCGAAAACCAGAATTTGGCCGCCAATGAGTGGCCCTCCGTCAGCCTGGCAGTGCAGAACTCCGCTTACGCTGGAATGTTGGCCCAGATGGATCCCGCAGCCAATCTACCGGCTCAGGGTGCATCCGCACAAGTCAACATGGGAAAATTCCTCTACCGGAATCACGGCTATCGGTTCAACTATCTCTTTCACGACGGCCACGTCCAAGCGCTCACCACCAATGCAACCATCGGCACGGGGTATCGGTCCGCGCCTAAGGGGATGTGGACGGTCGCGGTGGGGGACTGATATCGCACGACGGAGACCGGAGAATCAATTATTCACAATGCTTAAACTCGGATTCTGGCACTTATGAAAATCGTGACGCGGTTGGGAATGTCCATCGCTGTTCTGGCCTTTGCGGGAATGGCCTCTCTGGCCAATGCGGCATCGGTGCGTTTGGTTTCCGGACGAGACCCATTCGCGGTCTTGCCGGCAGGTGGCGATGATAATTCAGTTGCCCCGAACATCAGTTCGGATGGGCGCTACGTATTGTTTGCCAGCTCGGCCAACGACCTCGTTCCGGGGGACAACAGTCAGCCCGGCCTGGACGTGTTTTTGCGAGATCGTTCGAGAAATGCCACCCTCCTGGTTAGCGCCAATTATCTGGGCACCGGCGGCGGGAACGGCAATTCAGTGTCCGGTCAGGTCTCGGCAAACGGCCGTTACATCGTGTTTCAAAGCGATGCCAGCGACCTGGTGCCGGGCGATACAAACGGCGTCAGCGACATTTTCCTGCGCGATCTGTTGACCGGAACCACCCGGCTGATCAGTGTGGCCACCGATGGCGGGTTTGGCAACGGCGCCTCATCTGATCCGGTCATCACGCCCGATGGTTCCTGCGTGGCGTTCATCAGCCTGGCGAGCAATCTGGTTCCCGGCGATACGAACGGCATTGCGGATGTCTTTGTGCGGGATTTGCTCACCCAGACGACCTGGCTGATCAGCGTCGGAGCCGTGCCGCCTTCGGGCAGTACCGGCGCGAGCATGGGAACACCGGTGATCACACCCGACGGCCGGTTTGTGGCCTTTTTCAGCGATACGCGCGGCCTCGCCCCGGGAGTTCCCAGTTCATCCGCCGGCGAGGTTTACCTCCGCGATCGGATGACGGGTTCGACCACCTGGGCAAGTGCCGGCGCCGCGGGGATCGTGTCGTCCGACCTTGGCCTGAGCACGGCCGTATCCTACCATCCCAGAATCAGCGATGACGGACGTTACGTAGCCTTCAAATCCGGCTCGACCAATTCGGGCGAATCGGTCGTGATTCTCCAGTATGACTCGACCACGACGGGAACGACCGTCGTCAGCACAAATGGTGTCGCCGTGTCGAGTGACGAGGACGACGCCTTCGGCCCGGAGATGACGCCGAGTGGAATTTTCGTTGCTTATGTGCAGCGCGAAGGCACCGCCACCAATCCGCCGTTCTCCAGTGTTCACGTATGGAACTCCCAGTCGGCAATCGATACGTTGGTCAGCGACGATGGGAACGGGGTCCCAGCCAATACCTGGTCCCGATCCCCTGTCATCAGCCCGGACGGACACTTCGTGGCCTTCTTGAGCAACGCCACCAATCTCGCCGCCAGTTTCGTTTCCAGCGGCTATCATATTTACCTGCGGAATCTCCCCGCTGGCACAACGCAATTGGTGGACGCGGACACCAACGGGATCGGGACCACCGACGACGAACTGGCCGCGTTGAGCCTCAGCGCTGACGGACGATTCGTTGCTTTCAGCAGTCCGGACGGCAGCCTTGTCAGCCTGGACAACAACCGTGCCGCCGACGTTTTCGTGCGGGATGTTGTCGGGAATTCGACGGCGATGATTTCCATGCGGGATGCGACCGTGATTCCTCAGACTGGGGATGCGGGCAGCTCAGTGTCGCAGCTTTCGGTCAGCGCGGACAGCCGCTGGGTCGCCTTCACAAGTGCAGCCGACGATCTGGTTCCGAACGACGCCAACCGTTGCGAGGATGTTTTTGTCGAAGACCTCTTGACCGGGACCAGGATCCTCGTCAGTGCCGGGATCGACGGGAACCCGGCATTGGGCGGTCCTTCGAGGAATCCCGTGATGACTCCGGATGGCCGTTTCGTGGCATTTGTCAGCGCGGCGACGAACCTGGTGGCGGGCGTTGTGGCGACCAATAATAACGTGTATCGCCGCGACCTGCAGACCGGAAGCACGGTGTTGGTGAGCATCAGCGCCGATGGCCTCAGCGGCGGCGGCTTGGACTCGACCGACCCGGTGATCAGCGGCGATGGTCGGTATGTGGCTTTCCAGAGCAGAGCTCTCAACCTGGCACCGTCGAGTTCGGGACTTTCCACTTTCTGGCGCGACCTGACCCAGGCGACCAATGTGTTGCT
Organism: Limisphaerales bacterium; assembly: GCA_003159675.1. GTDB lineage: Bacteria > Verrucomicrobiota > Verrucomicrobiia > Limisphaerales > BOG-1460 > BOG-1460. The sequence goes on along the minus strand of PLQC01000120.1, from coordinate 32,403 downwards.
GGGCACAGGCGGGCCGGACATGTCGCCATCGATCAGCAGCGACGGACGCTACGTCGCTTACATTGGACCGAGGCCACAAGTGCGGATCCGGGACACTAAAACAGGCATCGATATCTACACGACCATTCTTTCTTCCGGGAAGGGGGCTAGTGCGGCCCTGGCTCCTGATGGAAGGCATTTACTTTACGAAGTCGGCAACTCCACTCTATATCTGGATGACGTGCCCACCGGTGTGCATCTTCTTTCAGTCAACAGCACGCGCCCGATCCGCAACGCCGCCGAGTGGAGCGCGGACGGACGGTATTTTGCCTTCGTTTCAACCACGAACCTGGCTGGCGGAGATGACGGCATAAACAAGCTCTTTTTGGCCGATGTTGTGACCGGCTCAATCACTCTGGTGAATCCGAACGTCGGCCCGAGCGGCAGCGAGGGTGTGCTGTTTGATTCGCCCGCAGTCAGTTTCGATGGGCGATTTGTGGCCTATCGCACGGCGACCAATAGCTTCTCCTGGGCAACCGATCCGCCACCCACGCTGTTTATCTTCGACCGAACGACCGGATCGAACAGCGTACTCACCGCCGGGCAGGCCGATTCAATTCCAATCGCCTGGGTTTCCCGGCCGGCGATCAGCGGCAGCGGCGCAACGATTGCGTTCTCGAGCCTGGGCTCGGGGTTGATTGCGGAGGACCTGAACCGGGTGCCGGATGCCTTTGCTGCGCAGGTGAACATCGGGATGCCGCTCGACAGCGATGGGGACGGAATCCCGGATTGGTGGACGCTGCTTTACTTCGGGCACGCCACAGGGCAGGCAGGCGATCTGTCGCGGGCGGGTGACGACGCCGACGGTGACGGCATGAGCAATTGGCAGGAATGGGTTGCCGGCACCGACCCCACGGATCCGCTGTCGCGCTTAACCATGTTGATTCCGAGTTGGAGCAGTTCGGGAATAACCTTGAGTTGGCAGAGTGTGGAAGGTGTCACGTATTTTCTCCAGCGCAGCACTCTCAGGGAAGGCGATTCGTTCTCCACCATCCAGGGAAATATCACCGGGCAAGCCGGCACAACCTCTTACATGGACACCAATGCGGTCAATCAGGGCCACTTGTTCTATCGCGTCGGAGTGCAGTGATGGGCAGGGCGAAGTAAGACATCCGAAGTGCGGGGCGAAGCGGCTGGCGATTCAGTTGAAGGATGGGGTGGAACGGGCCACCGGCCCGTTCTGGCGGGCGAATCGCCCGCCAGCAGCCGGGCTTTTGTCCCAGACCCTTCAGCTCGATGATCCTGGAGTCCGTATCTCGGCGGCAACTTGCCGCCGAGAACAGCCAGGTTGGCTGTGTTCCACCCGGAATCTACCGAATCGTTGGCTAGACCGGCTCGCACGATCGATCCCCGGGCTGTCAGCCAACCACCAGGTTCACCAGTTTCTTTGGCACGACAATCACCTTTTTGACCGTCTTGCCGTCGAGGAAAGGCTTTACCTTCTCGCTCGCCCGGGCGGCGGCTTCGATCTCGGCCGGCGACGCATCGAGGCGGATCCGGATCACGTCGCGCAATTTGCCGTTCACCTGCACCGGAATCTCCAGCGTGTCCTCGACGAGCAGGGCCGGATCGAATGTCGGCCAGGGCGCGTACGCCAGTCCCGCTGGATGTTGGATGTTGGATGTTGGATGTTGGATGTTCATCTTCTCCCACAACTCCTCCGCGATATGCGGCGCAAACGGCTGGAGCAGAATCAAAAAATCGCGCAGCACGGTCACAGGCTTTGTTTCCCAGGTCATCGCTTCATTGATGAAAACCATCATTGCCGAGATGGCGGTGTTGAACCGCATGCCCTCCATATCTTCGGTCACTTTCTTGATACAGGCATGAAGCGCCTTCAACTGCGCGGGCGTCGGCTGCTTATCCTCGATCGCGGAGCTGAGTTTGATAAGTTTCAGCAGTCTCGTAGTCGCGCTTGTGAAAGCGCGGGAGTCCGCGGCGGATCCGCATCCGCGGCTGCAGATGTCCGTCGTTGTCTCTGCCTGTTCGAATGCGGTTTCGCTCTGCTCGTCCACGAACAGGCGCCAGACACGGCCGAGAAAGCGGTAAACCCCCTCGACACCTTTCGTATTCCAGGGTTTCACCATTTCGAGGGGGCCCAGGAACATTTCGTACAGACGGAACGCGTCGGCGCCATATTCTTTCAGGATGTCATCGGGATTCACGACGTTGCCGCGCGATTTGGACATTTTCTGGCCGTCTTCACCCAGGATGAGCCCCTGGTTGACGAGTTTGAAGAAGGGCTCGGGCGTTGAGACGCATTCGAGATCGAAAAGCACCTTGTGCCAGAACCGGGCGTAGAGGAGGTGAAGGACGGCGTGTTCGGTGCCGCCGACATACAAATCCACTCCTGGCGTCGTGGATTTGGTTGCAGGTTGCAGGTTGCAGGTTGCAGGATTCGTGGCGGCGGCATCCAACCTGCAACTTTCAACCTGCAACTTGGAACTTGCTGTGCCCATCCAGTATTGCTCCGCCTCTTTGCCGACAAATGCGCTGGTGTTCTGCGCATCGAGGTAGCGGAGATAATACCAACAACTGCCGGCCCATTGAGGCATCGTATTGGTCTCGCGCTGCAGGCCGTCCGGCAGATTCACCCAAACCTCGGCGCGAGCAAGCGGGGGTTCGCCCGTGACCGTGGGTTTGAAGTCCGTGAGCGATGGCGGCAGGAGCGGCAGTGCGGATTCCGGCAAGGCTTCGTGGAAAACATTTCCGTTTGCGTCACGCTTCCACACAATCGGAAAAGGCTCGCCCCAGTAGCGTTGTCGGCTGAAAAGCCAGTCTCGAAGCTTGTAGTTCACCGTCCTCCTGCCGAGGCCTTTGGATTCCAGCCATGCGCCGATTTTCTCTTTGGCGGCAGCCGTGGGCAGGCCCGTGATTGAAATCTCCGGTCCAGTCGAGTTCACCGAAGTGCCGTCGTCCACGAAGCCGCGCCAGTCGATATTGGGATCGGGCGGTTGAACGACTTGAACAACCGGGAGATTAAACTTCGTGGCGAACTCGAAGTCCCGCGTGTCGTGTGCCGGCACGGCCATGATCGCGCCGGTGCCGTAGCTGACTAGAACGTAGTCGGCGATCCAAATCGGGATTTTCTCGCCGTTGACTGGATTAACCGCATAGCCACCGGTAAAGACACCGGTCTTTTCTTTCGCGAGTTCCGTGCGCTCAAGATCCGATTTCCTGGCGACCTCGGCTTTGTAAGCCTGAACGGCGGCACGTTGCTCGCTCGTGATGATTTGTTCGACGAGCTCGTGCTCCGGCGCAAGCACCATGTAGGTCGCTCCGAACAGCGTGTCGGGCCGCGTCGTAAAGACCGTGAATTGAAATTTGAAATTTGAAATTTGAAATTGAACTTCCGCTCCCTCGCTCCGCCCGATCCAGTTTCGCTGCATTTCCTTGAGCGAATGGTTCCAGTCAATCGTGTCGAGGTCCTTCAGCAGACGTTCGGCGTAGGCGGTGATCCGGAGCATCCACTGGCGCATCGGCTTTCGGATCACGGGAAATCCACCGACTTCGCTTTTGCCGTCGATGACTTCCTCATTGGCGAGAACGGTGCCGAGTTGTTCGCACCACCAGACCGGGGCGTCGGTCACGTAGGCGAGGCGCTGGGAATCGCGGTGGGTCCGGCGCGCGGATTCGAGTTCCGCACCCCTGCCAGAGAGTTCGGGCGGATACGCCACCGTCTCGATCGGCTCGGCTTTGTTCGTCGCCGGATTGAACCACGAGTTGTAAAGCTTCAGGAAAATCCACTGCGTCCATTTGAAATAATTCGGATCGGTGGTGTTCACCTCCCGGGTCCAATCGTAGCTGAAGCCAAGGCTTTTGATCTGGCGCTTGAAGTTGGCGATGTTGGACTCGGTGGTTTGGCGGGGGTGTTGCCCGGTCTTGATGGCGTATTGCTCGGCGGGCAGTCCGAAGGCGTCCCAACCCATCGGATGCAGGACGTGGAAGCCCTGTGCGCGTTTGTACCGCGCCAGAATGTCCGTGGCGGTATAGCCCTCCGGGTGTCCGACGTGCAGGCCCGCGCCGGACGGGTAGGGGAACATGTCCAGAATATAGTATTTGGGGGGCAATTCCGAGGTGGAGAGCTTCCAGCCACCCAGTTCATGGCGTTGCGCGAAGGGGTGGCCGTGGGGGATCTCGTCGCCCGGATTGAACGCGCGAAAGGTCTGTTGAAAGTCCCAGGATTGCTGCCACTTGGGTTCGATGAGATGAAACGGATATTGCCTGCGTCCGGATGGCATAACGTTGCGAGTGAACATACAAAATTTCGTTCTATTGCAATATGAAAATGAAAAATACGGCAGGTGACGACGGCGGCAAAAACGTTTACAGCTATATACGCTGGAGCACGGAGCGCCAAAACTTCGGGGACAACGAGCGGCGGCAGTTGCAGGCGGCTGAAAGCTGGTGCGCGAAGAGCGGCCTGAAACTCTCGGACCGCACGTTTACGGACCGGGGGACATCCGCTTTCAAAGGGCGGAGCCGGTCCGAGGGACGCCCGGGGCGAGCTGTTGAAAATAGCCCTGCCCGGCGCACTTTTTTGATCGAGGACTATCGCGACCATCTGGATAAGCCAAAGTGGTTTGTTGAGGAATCCGACCTCAATGTTCGAGCCGGACGCGCTTTTTGACCGTACGGGCGGATGTCAAGTTGGATTCAGACAACGAAAGGCATTCTATGGCCAACCTCAGGAATATTCGTCAACACAACATTGTCGATCGTCAGGGTGTCGGTGTTGGGGAGGCCGTTCCACAGCCAGGAATTGAGTTGGAAGGCCAACCGCCAGGTCGCGCCGATTGGGCTGGCCCCGACGATGGTGCCCAAGTTTACGCTGAACGTCTGCCAGGTATTGGCTGCAGTCAACTGGTCGAATAGTCACTCCAGGTTGTTGTCGTCATGGTCTCCTGCCAGGCGCCGTTCGGGTTTCCGCCGGTCGCTATCACAGCGTTGGCGGTAGCGGTCGGGCTGCCTCCCTGATATGAGGAGGTGCCGAACGCGCCTGAATACCCGCCGTCAAAGTTCTGGTTGAATATTATTACCTGTGCTGGGGCGGTGGCCGCGAAGCCTCCGAGCAGGATTGCCATGGTTGCCAACTGATATCGGGATTTCATAAGTCGAATCGAATCGTTATGGTTTTTGGGCCTGAACTGTAACTACGGTTCGATTTTTGAGCATTCACATGAAATTGTCAGGTGAAAACGGCAGGCCAGATGGATCTAATTTCTTTGATTTTTGAATGGAAGCGGTTTCTAAACTCACTTTTGTAAATAGATGATAGAGAGTATGTTGTACTTGCACAAAAATAGCATGAAAATTGTGACCGTACGCCATCCGCATGCGGCATATCGCCTACAAATTGGGCTCGACAAAGGACACCATTTCTACGACAATGTTAACTGTGATGTTGAAGGTCTTGCCTCTTGCCTTGCTAGGTTCTCGTCGTTTTCTGAGTTTTCTGCTGTGGGCTGGATTAGCCTTTCCGATTGCGGCCCAACAGAATATGGCGATTTACACCGATTCGCTTCAGAACAGTTGGAACAACTGGAGCTGGGGTTCAACCATCAATTTCGGCAATACGAGCCCCGTTCATTCCGGGTCCCGTTCCATTTCGATTACCATTACCAACGCGAGTGCTGGGCTGTACCTCGAGCACACCCCATTTGACTCGACTCCCTACGGCAATTTGACCTTTTGGGTTAATGGCGGTTCCAGCGGAGCACAACCGCTGGCCGTGAGGGCAACCCTGGGGGACACGGTGACGGGCAGCCAATACAACTTTTCCCCAACCGCCGGCGGATGGCAGCAAATCACGGTTGCTCTTTCGTCTCTCGGTGTCGCCAGCCAACCCAACTTGGATGGAATCTGGATTCAAAGCCAGACCAATTCGGCACTCAGCACCTTTTACGTCGATGACATGACCCTGCTGACCAACGGCACGTCGCCAGCCCCTCCCGGAACCAACAGCGTGACGATTAACGTTGACGCGCAACTGAACCGGCATCCGATCAGCCCGTTGATTTACGGCATTGCTTTTGCCAGTTCCGCGAGCCAGATCTCTGACCTGAACGTGCCGGTACACCGGAGCGGCGGCAACGCCGAGACACGCTATAACTGGCTGATCGACGCGCACAATCGCGGAGCCGACTGGTACTTCGAGAGCATCTCCGACGGATCAGGGACTCCAGGCGCTGACGCCGACAATTTCATCAGCACCAGCAAAAGCGGCGGGGCGGATCCGATGATCACGATCCCGATGATCGGCTGGGGCTGCAAGCTGGGAACCAACCGCGCCAGTCTTTCCAGCTTTTCCGTCGCCAAATACGGCCCTCAGCAGGAGGTGGATCCCTATTGGTCTGACGCGGGCAACGGCGTCAGCAGCGTGGGAGGCACGAATATCGTCAACAATCCCAACGACGCGAACTTCCCGACCAATTCCAGTTTCTATGTGGGCTGGCTGCAGCACTTGACCAATACCTGGGGTTCGTCGCTGAACGGCGGCGTCAAGTACTACCTCATGGATAACGAGCACAGCATCTGGTTCTCAACCCACCGGGACGTGCACCCGATCGGTCCCACCATGCAGGAAATCCGCAACGACATTCTTACCTGCGCCAGCCTGGTGAAATCCAACGATCCCAATGCTCTGGTCTGTGCGCCGGAAGAATGGGGTTGGGGCGGCTATTTCAACAGTGGTTACGACCAGCAGCATGCCGGCGGGGTTGACCGCGCCAACAACGGGGGCTGGGATTATTGTCCCTGGCTGTTGAATCAAATCCACCAGCATGACACGAACAGTGGCCAGCGGTTGCTGGATTACTTCACGCTGCATTGCTATCCGCAGGAGGGCAACGTGGGCGGGGCTGCTGTCGATACCACCACTGCGCTGCTGCGCAACCAGTGCACACGGGTATTCTGGGATACCAACTACGTGGATCAGAGCTGGATCAACCAGGTGATTATGCTCATCCCGCGCATGAAGAGCTGGGTGAACGCCTATTATCCCGGGACGAAAATCGGGGTCACCGAGTATAACTGGGGCGCCGAAGCCAACATCAATGGCGCCACTGCCCAGGCCGACATTGACGGCATTTTCGGCCGGGAAAGCCTGGACCTGGCGACACGGTGGACCACGCCCAGCACGGGCACGCCCACTTACAACGCGATGAAGATGTATCGCAACTACGACGGCAACAAATCCACCTTCGGCGACACGAGTGTTTCCGACGGCGTCTCGACGAACGTGGACCTGGTTTCCTCCTTTGCCGCCATGCGTTCTTCAGACGGCGCGTTGACGGTGATGGTGATTAACAAACAATTACAAACCAGTTCGGCGCTGACCGTGAACCTGGCGAATTTTGTGATGGCCGGCACCGCCCAGGTCTGGCAACTCACGTCCGCCAACACCATCAATCGCCTGAGTGATGTCACCGTGTCGGGGAGCATGCTGAGCACTATCGTTCCCGCGCAGAGCATCACCCTGTTTGTTCTGCCGGCGGGACCGGTCGCGCCGCCTCCGCCTCCGGTTCTGGTGGCGCCGGGCAGTTTGAGCTCCAGCAACACCTTCAACTTCCAGTTGACCAACGGGGTGGCCGGCCTGAGCTACATCATGCAGACCTCCTCGGATTTGCTGAACTGGCAGCCATTGCAGACAAACACGCTGACCACCAGCTCGAACAGCTACGCGTTTCCGGCCTCGCCCACGCAGTGCTTCTACCGCGCCCAATGGGCGCCATAAACTGACGGCGGTTGTCGGCGGACTGTCCGAAAACTCAAACCCCGGGATCTTCAAGCGGCCTTCCGCTTGCCGGATAATGTCTTTCGTCATTCGACTGCCGATTCAAAGAGTGCGGTCTGGATATCCTGGAGAACGGACATTAATTGAATTTATACACGCCCGATTCCACCTCCAGCACGGCGCAGTCGCTTTCCATGCGGAGCAGCTTCACGCCTTGCGCGCGATCAAGCGGCTTGCCGCTCTCCGTTATGGTTCGAGAATGTGCTGCCCGGTTCAATGGCAGATAAACCGTCGCCGTGGTGTTCGCCGGGATGGTGACTTCCAAAGCAAAGTTGTTGCCTTTCCGCTTCCAGTTGGTTTCAATGCGGCCCCAAATGCTGTCGTAGGCGGTCGTTGCGCTTGAGAGTTTGCTGTCCAATTGCGGTGCTATGATGATGTGCTTGCAGGAGGGTCCATCGCTTCGGATGCCACCAATGTTCTCCACCATCCATTGATAGACTGCGCCAAACGAATAGTGGGCGAAAGAGTTCATGTTGGGATCCTGGAATCCCTTTTCCGGCGTCCAACCGTCCCAGCGCTCCCAGACGCTCGTGGCGCCGTGTTTGATGGAAAAGCCCCATGACGGAAAGGTGTTGTTGTGAATGAGCCGGTAAGCGACGTCGTTGCGTCCGATCTTGGCCAGCACCAGCATGAGGTCTTTCGTGCCGATGAATCCGGTGGAAAGGTGCCAGTCGCGTTTCTCAATGTTGTCCACCAGATGCCGGGCGGCAAGCTTGGCCTGCGCACCTTCCACCAGATCAAACGCAAGCGCGAGCACGTAGCCGGTCTGCGTGTCACCGACGATGCGGCCATCGTCGGTGACATACGCCTGGTTGAAAGCAGTTTTGATACGGTTGAAAAGCTCGTTGTATTTTGTCGCGTCAGCCGTTTTGCCCAAAACTTCCGCCGCGCGCGCGGTAAGTTTGGTGGAATAGGCAAAGTAGGCGGTGCAGATAACGTCTTTGGGGGTGTCAGCATTGATGTTCAGCCAGTCACCAAAACAAGCATAGTGATCCGGCGGCAACAGGTCGGGTTTGCTGCGGTTCTGGCAGAAAGCGATGAATTTTGTCATCGCTGGATAGTATCGTTCCAGAATCCGGCGATCTCCATAAACAGCGTAGATGGTCCACGGACAAATCACTCCGGAATCGGCCCAACCCGGACCTCCATCGTCACCGGCTACCTCGACTGGCGCTACCATGGGGAACTCGCCATCGGCGCGCTGGCCGTCTTCAACCAAATCCACCAGCCACTTGGCGTAGAACGCCTCCACGTCGCAGTTGAGTGTCGCGGTGCGGACATAAACCTGCGCATCCCCTGTCCAGCCCAGCCGCTCGTCGCGCTGGGGACAATCCGTGGGAATGTCAATGAAGTTGGCCCGCTGGGTCCAGTAAACGTTGTTGTGAAGCTGGTTCAGCAGGGGATCCGAAGACGCAAAGCTGCCGACCACCGGAGTATCGCTGCTGAGGGCCAGACCAACGACCGTATTTTTGGACGGCCGCTTTTTCAGGCCTGAGACTTCAATATATTGAAAACCATGAAAGGTGAAGCGCGGTTCCCAGATTTCCACCCCGGTTCCTTTGCAAATGTATGTGTCGGTGGATCTCGCCGAGCGCAGGTTGTTGGTGTAAATCGTGCCGTCGGGATGCAGCCGCTCGGCGAAGCGCAATGTGATTTTTTGCCCGGATTCTCCGGAAATCTTCAATCGCGGAATTCCGGCGAAGTTCTGTCCGAGGTTGAGGACATAGACTCCGGGTTTGGGTTCATTGATGGTCTTCGGTTCGAACTTGGCAATGACTCGCACCGGCGGACCGGGATGTGCCTGCATTAAAGGCCGCACCTTGTTATCGGCGACGACCGGTTGCCAGTTGTCGTCGTTAAAAGAAGGCTCGTCCCAGCCGCTTGGTTCCTTTCGGGCATCATAGGTTTCGCCCTTGAGAAAATCGGCTTCCAACACCGGCCCGGTAGTTGCCTTCCAATCCGACCCCGTGCCAATGACCGTGCTGGAGCCGTCCGCATAATCAACCTGCAGTTGAATGCGAACCCTCGGCAGTTTCCCATAGTAGTCGCGTTCTCCTTTGTAACCGACGTAGCCGCAATACCACCCGTCTGCCAGAATGGCTCCCAAGGCATTCTCGCCCCGGCGCATCAATTGGGTCACGTCATAAGTCCGGTAGTGCACACGCTTGTGATAATCGGTCCAGCCCGGCGTGAAAAAGTCCTCGCTGACCCGCTGACCATTGAGATGCACCTCCACCAGACCCAGGGCGCTCGCATAAAGCGTGGCTCGCAGGATTGGCCGGTCGGCACTGAATGAGGTGCGAAGATAGGGTGCCGGTGGCAGATACGCTTCGGTTGTTTGGATAATCCCCCAGGGTGCCACACCAAAATTGCCGATTATCCTCGCCACCGACCATGAATTCGTTTCTGCAGCCTGACTTTCCCAGTGTCCACCCGGACTTATAGCGGCCTTCCAAGTGCCATCGGTGACAAACTTGAACACCTGAGCCTCCTCGGTAGTGACCACGAGAATGGCCAGCAGTCCGGCCGGCCCGGCAGCCGCATTTTCGGCTTCGGCCAGAAGGCGATTGGCTCCCGGCTTGATCCATTGGGTCACGTCCATCATTGGCGCGTGATGCCAGCTATCGGCCCCGGGTTTGCCGGTCAGAATAATTTCTCCGTTGACGGCAAACTTGAATGAATCATCGGCGGTCGCAGTTAATTCCGCGCGCTTCACCTTGATGTCGGCGGGCAGGGTGAAGTCTTTCAGAAAGAGACGAACGCCTTTGGGTGGATTGCTGCCGTCTCCGGGAAACCAAATCCATTGCGCCCCGGCGAGCGGAGACTGGAGCGCGTTCTTTAACCGTTCCGCGTCGTAACCAATCCATCCGGCTTTCCAATCCTCCGGTTTGAGCAGGCCCATCGACCATTCGGCGGGACGACTCCAGACCGCGTGATCGTCCTTGTCCCAAACGCGCACCTTCCAGTAGCAGTGTTCCTGTGACAGCAGCGGGGTGCCCGCGTAAACGGTGCCGATGGTTTCGTCGCACATCAACTTGCCGGTGTCCCAAAGATCGCCTTTATCCTGCCCAAGCAACTCCGGCGAACTGGCAATCAGGATTTGACAGGCGGTTTGCTTCTCGCCGCGTATGTCCGAATCCAGGATCCAGGTTAATCGGGGTTGGACATCATCAATCCCCATAGGATTTTCCAAAGAATCGCAGCTCAACTGGTCCACCCGGAGTAGGGCAGCGGCCAGGCCAGGCGCGGTGCCGAACCCTACCAGGATCGCCAGCACTGAAACGGCACAAGAACACAGTCGGGGATGAATGCAATAGGTGGGTTGTTTGTTCATTTTATTTAAATTCACAGCCATCCCACAGGATCTGAGAAAAAGCCGGAACGTCCTGTATAGCCCTGCCACAGGGCAGCGATGAAAAAACACTCGAAATGTTCCAGCGGGTTTCAAGCTGAATCTGCTGCGGCAAATTTGCAACGTCATTCCTGAGTTTCTGGGTTCCAAGATAACTCCGGGAAACCAGACCCACAAATCAATCTCGACACGGGCGAAGAAGGAGAATATGTTTTAAGGTGATGGTGCCGCGAATCGTTGTCTTATGGCTTGTGGGGCTCAGCGCGTTCCTGCTTCTGGGCAGACTTGAAGGAAAAGGTCAGGCCAGTCTCCCCATATATACCGACAACCTCGTCAACGGCTTCCAGGATTGGAGCTGGGGCACACGCAACTTGAGCAATCCCAGCCCGGTCCACTCCGGTGCCGATTCCATCAGCGCCAGTTTCGTGGCGTCGGATGGCCTTTCTTTCTATTATCCTGACCTCGATACGACGGTTTACAGCGGGTTGAGCTTATGGGCTCATGGCGGTTCGAGCGGCGGCCAGATCATCAACGTGTATGCTCAGTTGGACGACAACACCTCGCTGCCGGTGTACACGCTGTCCGCCCTCCCGGCCAATTCATGGCGGCAGTTCATCATCCCGCTGACCACCCTCGGCGTGGACAGCAAGAGCAACCTGATCCGGCTCAACTTTCAGTTGACCGGCAACGGCAGTACCAACACGTTTTACTTCGACGACGTTCAGTTCACGCCCAAGGCCGCCCCAGCGGTCGTGCATCTCAGTGTCAACGCCAGCCAGGCCCTCCGGGCCGTGGACGCACGCTGGTTCGGCATCAATACCGCCATGTGGGACGGCGACTTCGACACCCCGGAAACCATTGCCAAGTTGACGGAAATGGGCACGCTCGCGCTCCGTTGCCTGGGCGGTTCGCTTTCCGACGATTACAATTGGGCCACAGACACCTCGGACACCAACACCTGGACATGGCAAACCTCCTTCGCCAATTTCCTGCACGTTGCCACCAACATCAACGCCCAGGTCGTCACCACGGTCAACTACGGGAGCGGCTCTACCAATGAAGCCGCCGCCTGGGTCGCCTACGCCAACGGTTCCAGCTCCAACACCCTCGCCCTCGGCACCGACCAATTCGGCACCGACTGGAAAACCGCGGGTTACTGGGCTTCGTTGCGCGCCGCCTCGCCGCTCGCCAACGATGATGGGAGGAACTTCCTCCGCATCTCGAGAACAGCTCCACTCGGTTTCAAATACTGGGAAATCGGCAACGAATGCTACGGCACCTGGGAAACCGACAGCAACGCCGTTCCAAACGATCCTTACACCTACGCGACACGCGCCCGGGATTACCTCAGGCTCATGAAAGCCGTCGATGCCACGATCAAAATCGGCGTCGTCGTCGCGCCCGGGGAAGACAACTACAGCAACAACGCGAACCATTTCGCGCTCAACCCACGCACCAGCCAGTTGCATTACGGCTGGACGCCCGTCATGCTCGCCACCCTCAATACCCTCAGCGTTGCCCCGGACTTTGCCATCCACCACAGTTACGCCCCGGGCGATTGTGATCCGGCGCTCCTGCAATTTGCCGGGGGAGTCAACGACTGGGCCTCCGACGCCGCCAGTCTGCGTCAAATGCTCGCTGATTATATGGGCGGCGCCGGCAGCAACGTCGAACTCTGTGTCACGGAGAACAACACCGGCTCCGGCGGCAAACAACTCACCAGCCTGGTCAATGGCATCTACGTTGCCGACAGCCTCGGCAACCTGATGAAAACCGAATTCAACTCGTTTCTCTGGTGGGACCTGCGCAACGGAATCTCGAGCGGCGACATCGACCCATCCATTTACGGCTGGCGGCTCTATGGTGACGAAGGCGTGCTCGGCGGCCTGACGGACAGCTACCCTACTTTCTACGTGACCAAGCTCCTCCAATACTTCGCCCGGCCCGGCGATACCGTCCTGAATGCCACCAGCGACTATGCGCTCCTTTCGGCCTACGCAGTCCGCAAGGCCAGCGGCGCCGTCACGCTGCTCGTCCTCCACAAGGATCCGACGACCAATTTTCTGGCGCAGATCTCGATCAGCGGCTTCACCCCCGCCACTGCCGCAACGCTTATATCCTACGGCATGCCGCAAGACAACGCCGCCGAAACCGGCATCGGTTCGCCGGATCTGGCCCGGACGAACTTCATCGGCGCCGGCGCCACGTTCAATTACACCTTCGCCCCCTATTCGGCCACACTGTTCACCCTGACCCCGCCGGCTCCCGCGCTGGTGGCCATGCCACCGCCTCAACAACAGCCCGGGCAATTCGTTTTCCAACTCCAGGGCCAGCTGGCTGTGCGCTATATCATCCAATCCAGCACCAATCTGACCTCCTGGACCTCCGTCTCCACAAACACGCTCACCGGCTCGGCGCTCAACATTACCAACGCGCTCATGTCCGGCAGCATGGCTTGCTTCTGGCGCGCCGTTTGGTCACCTTGATTCCGTTGAAAAGACCCACACCCTGTGGGCCTGGGAACAAGCCGCAGACCGGCCACAGTCCGTCACCTGCAAATATTCCTGCCCCTCGCTGACCATCCTCGCTTTTCTCGACCTGATCCCGTTCTGGTGCCATAAAGCCCCGAAATATTGCGCAAAGCCGCGGTGGAAACAATCGCACAATTCCAGTCGGTAAGGCGTTGACACGGTTCCGCGTCCGTGCTAATTTCTCTCCATTGACATCGTCGTCAATCAAACTCACATACGGCCACGACGTTGCTCATGATCATACCGGCCTTTAGACCATCCGAACCCCGCAAGACGAGGCGAAGCCAGGGGTTTACTCTGGTTGAGTTGCTGGTGGTGATGGCGGTGATTGCCATCCTTGCGGGCATATTGTTGCCGACCCTCTCCAAATCGAAGTCAAAAGCCCAGGCCATGTTTTGCCTGAACAACGAGAAGCAGATTACGCTGGCATGGATCATGTACGCCGACGACCACAACGGGAGCCTCGCATACAACCTCGGAGCCACCGGCGCCTCCATGGCCAGTTCGGGGAAGCCCCCGCCTCCGATGAGTCTGAACTGGGTCAACAATGTGCTGGACTGGAGCAATTCGAATCCCGACAACACGAATGCCGCGAAGATGGTTGAAACCGGCCTCGGGCCCTATGTCGATAAGACCGCCAGCGTCTATCGGTGCCCTTCCGACCACGCCGTCAGCGGCCCACAGCGGAGTGTCGGCTGGAGCGGCCGCGTCCGCAGTTACTCGATGAATGCGATGATCGGCAACGCCGGAAGTTTATCGCAAGCCGGATGGAACGTGGACCTTCCCGACTACGTCCAGTTCTTCCGCCTCACATCGATTCCGCAGCCGTCGGACATATTCGTCATTTTGGACGAACATCCCGACAGCATCGACGACGGGTTTTTTGTGGAGAAAGCGTACACCGACGCATGGATTGATCTGCCGGCTTCCTATCACGGGGGGGCGGCCTGTTTTTCATTTGTGGACGGCCATTCGGAAACGCACCGGTGGCGCTCCCCAACCACGACGCCGCCACCGTTGCCGGGGGCCGCCGGGTTGCCCAAGGCGATTCCAACCAGTGACCAGGCTGCCATGGCCGATTTCTACTGGGTGCTCTCCCGGATGAGCGTCGAGCAGAGGGCGAGCAACGGCTCACCCTAGTGGCGCCGGACCGGGTTGGAGATTCTCTCACCGCAGCACAGGGCCGCCGGCTGCACTGTTGAATTGGACTTTTCAGGGAGGGGCAAGTCAAACTTGTGGACGCAGGGTCGCCACGCGTTGCCCTCGACTTTGGCCCGGTTTGGAAAGCCCGACACCCGGCTACAGGTATTTTCGGAGGAACTGCTCGTCACCCTCAGCAACCAACACGTAGGTCTTGTTGCCGACCGTCCAACTGGCGGCAGTCGCCCTGTCCATTGCCGTCACGGCTGGCAAGCTTGAAGACGGAGCGCCCTGCACGGACGAGTGGTCGATGACAAAGAACCAGAGGTCGGTCGTTTCGCCGGGCGGCAGGGGTTTGCCGGAATAGAAGCAAATCATGGAAACCTTCGCGCCTTGCCAGTCCTTGACGGCGCAACCCGCCAGGGTGGACTGCTCAAGCGCGTGGGGCAGGACATAGTCCGACGGCGCCTGACTCCTGGTGAGGTAGGCGCGAACCTGTGCCGGGTCTTTCGTCTCCAACTCCATCGCGTACCCGCGCCGCGCGATACCCGTCATCCGGTTGATATAGCCGGAGAATCCCAGATCCTCGCGCGGCCGCTGCCAGAGGATCACGCTCCCCGCTATCACCGCTACCATTGCCACCGCGGTGAGGAGAACGGCCGGCCGCCGCCACGCGGGTGTCGTGTGGATCTTCCGTTCGGCCAGAATCTGCTCCTTAAAACCTGCCGGGATCGCGACTTGTTTGAACCTGGCCCGTAACGCCAGGTACCGAGCGCAGTGCTGTTCGAACCAGCGGTTCAATTCCGGATCCTGTCCGCAAAGCCGCCGCGCCTCGGAAAAAGAGGGATCCTCCGCATCGGCGGTTCCGGGCCGATAGAGCGTAAGAATTTCTTTGGCCTGCTCGCGGTTCATTTGTTCGTCGGCGTTCGTTTCGTGCCGCTGATGAGGATCTTCTGAAGTTGGGCGATGCCCCGCGCCATCCGTGACTTCACCGTGCCGATGGGTACGTCGAGGATTTCGGCCACATCCTTATAGGAGCAGTCCTCGAGATAGAAGAGCGCCACCGGCGCCTGATACACTTCATCCACCTGAGACAGCGCCTGGAGCACCTGGCGCGAATCCAATTCGTTGACCAACAGTGAAGGCATCTCAGGCAGTTCAAGCGGGACTTCACTCAATTCGTAATGGGGAAACCGCGTCTGCCTTCGGCGGCTTTCGAGAAAACCGCGGTGCAGCGTCGTGAACAACCACGTCTTCACCTTTGTCTTGTCCCGCAACTGATGCCCTTTGGTGGCCCAAACATAAAACGTCTGCTGGGTCAGATCGCAAGCATCGGCTTCGGTCCGCGTCAGGCTGAAAGCAAACTGGTAAAGCGGCTCGTAATACTGGGCCACTATGCTTTCAAAATCTTCACCTGAAGCCATAGACCGGCATCATTCCTAAGAGTTGCGGATGCACACAATGTTCCCCGGCAATTCACACCAGGTTCACCTGCACAAGGTTAGGGAACACAGGTTGGGAAGACGAGATAAAAATTCCTCCGTCCAGGGAACAAATGGTTTCTCCCGACCCTCACACAGATGCCGTGGAATCCGTGAACCTCAACGAGCCGGTCAACTTGATGAATCCAAAATCAACCGCAACCCGCAATGCAATCGTCCGTCAGCGCCGTCCTGCCGGCGGGCGCACTTGTCGGCCCAGGCTCGCCGTTCTTCGTTCGTGCGCAGCCTCCACTCCCCAAAAGCCACTCTCACATCGATGGGAGCGGAAAGGAACGGCGCCGGTGAAAAGGCTCCTTCCAGGTCTCGACGGCACCCTCGTCGCTTCGTGCGCGGCGCCGAAGCATCGGATGTGCATCAGCGGCTGGGCGATCCGGTTCTGGAACCAGCCCATCCGGAAGTCGTAAATGAAACCCCCGGTTGTTCCACAAGGGCGAGTCGGGACTTCCGCCGTGTGCCGGGACAGAGTCGCACTCGGACGTCGATTTTCCAGATACACCCCTGCAAGCCGGCTGACGCTGTTCCTGGTTTGCATCGGGCTGTTCGGCTCGCCAGTCCTGTTCCGGGTGATTGCCGTCGAGTCCTCCCCGCCGCCGCCTGCAACGGGGTCGAATATCAAGAGCTTCGCCGTCACTGGAGTCATCACGAAACTCGAGCCGGACGGCGGGGGCATCGTGGTCCGGCATGAAGCCATCCCCGGTTACATGGACGCGATGACAATGCCGTTCAAGGCAGAGCGGCCTGAAGAATTGAAGGGGTTGCAGCCCGGAGACAGGATCTCATTTTGTCTTGAGGTGAGCGACGCGGAGAGTTGGATCGGCGAAATCCGGAAGACCGGAACAATCCTCCCGGGAGCGGACCCTGCGGAGAGGCCTGTGTCCTCCGCTGCGGCGCCGGCCGCCCATCCCGGGCATCCGCTCCTGGACTTCAAGTTCACCAACGAACTCGGACAGCCGGTGAGCCTCCGCGATTTTCGAGGCCAGGCGCTGGCCATCGCGTTTTTTTTCACACGGTGTCCGGTTCCCGATTATTGTCCGCGCCTGTCAAAGAATTTCGAAGAGGCCTCGCGCCAGCTCGCTTCCCGGCCCGGCGCCCCGACCAACTGGCATTTCCTGTCCGTTTCCTTCGACACGGCCTTTGACACGCCGGCGGTCTTGAGGGCCTACGGTAACCGCTACCATTACGACCCCGCGCACTGGAGCTTTCTGACGGGGCCCAAAGAGGAGATCAACGAACTGGCTGAGCTCTCGGGGGTGATGGTCGATCCCGATGCGGGCCTGTTCAATCACAACTTCCGCGCGCTCATCATCGATCCGGCCGGTCGATTACAGACGAGCTTTCCGTTTGGAGGAAATCTCTCGGATGCCATCGTCGTGGAAATCCTCAAGGCGTGCGCCGGTTCCAACACGATCGTGGCGGGGGACACGAACGGGGGTGTGGCGTCGTCAACGCCGCGAATCGTTTCGAGCCAAACCTCTGAGACAGGCAATCGCCGACCCTGACCACTTTGGCACGCGCAGGAAATCGCTGTTGTGAGATCGACGCAAACAGTGGCCGTCACCCTCGTCTGCGCCGCCGCGGCTGCGGCGGCGTGCCTGCTCGATTCGTGCTCCTCGATTCCGCTGACGGTCGTCGCTCCGCCCGACATTCCGGGCGCACACTACTCCGGCAACCAGGCGTGTTCCGATTGTCACGCAAACTACGTCCGTGTCTTCCCGGCAGTCCTCACGCGCGACTGCGCGTGGAAGGCGTGCCGGCGAGCGGACAGAGCGGCTGCGAGTCCTGCCATGGTCCCGGGAGCAAACACATCGAAGTCGGCGGCGGACGCGGCCGGTTCATCGTGAATCCCGGCAAGGACCCTGCCGCGTGCTTCGAGTGCCACGCCGAGACCGAAGCGGAGTTCAACCTGCCGCAACATCATCCGGTCATCGAGGGCCATATGAACTGCATGCAATGCCACGACCCTCACGGCGGCGACATCTTCAAACCCGCGGGCGGACTGGCGATGGCGCGGCACAACGAAAGCTGCGCGCAATGTCATCGCGAGCAAACCCGGCCCGTAGTGTTCGAGCATGAGGCGATGCGCGAAGGCTGCACCGTCTGCCACAACCCCCACGGTTCCATCAATCGGAAAATGCTCGTCGATGCCGACCCGAACCTGTGCTTCCGTTGTCACGCCCAAAACCCCGTCGGGACCGGAAAGATTTACATCGGCGTAGTCGATCA
Organism: Limisphaerales bacterium; assembly: GCA_003159675.1. Taxonomy (GTDB): domain Bacteria; phylum Verrucomicrobiota; class Verrucomicrobiia; order Limisphaerales; family BOG-1460; genus BOG-1460. The sequence continues at coordinate 13,821 of PLQC01000120.1, read as the reverse complement.
CACGGCTTTTCTCAGACAGGCGACGTGCTGGGCTTCGGGCTGCCACACGTCCGTGCACGGCTCAAACGTCGATCCGTTTCTGAGATATTAGGAATGTCGCGTGGCGCGCAAGCCTCCGGATGAAGACCAGGAAACCCAACCAACGTGTGTGTCACTCCTGGCCTGCTGATGGAGCGCGCGCTACGCGCATCGGCTTGCGGTTTTCCAGTCTCACCTGCTCGCGTGCCGTGAACCAGGGAGGGACGCGCTGCTGCGCGNNCGGGCCGAGCCGCAGGTCGGCCCTACCAGTTTCATGGGAAACCTCTACGGTTCCGAAATCGCGCATTGGGACCATGAACCCTCCTGGCGAAGGAGCGCAGACAGCCACGTCCGTGAGGTCAGCCGGGTGGGTTCGCGCGGACAAGGTTGTCCGCGCTCCGCGTGAAGGCTCATGGGCACCCGCTCTCCTTTGCTTCGTCTTGACGACCCTCGTTTCCGCGGCGGAAACCAATACCAACACGCTCCCACCCGCCGCCGCCGTCAACGTGGTGTTCGATCGCGACATCCGCCCGATCCTGGAGCAGTCCTGCCTCCGCTGCCATGGCCCGGAAAAGCCAAAGAGTCACTTTCGCCTGACCACCCGCGAGTGGGCACTCAAAGGTGGTGTCAATAATAACGACGATATTGTTCCCGGCGATAGCGCACACAGCCGTCTCATCCAGTATGTGTCGTGGCTGGTGCCCGACATGGAAATGCCGCCGCCCGGAAAGGCGCCGCCGGTCACGTCGACCCAGATCGGGCTGCTGCGCGCCTGGATCGATCAGGGAGCGAACTGGACTGCGAGCGGCGCGGCTCCGCAGATTGTTCTTTCATTTTCCCCGGCACTCCGTTGGACGGGGGTGGAGGGCAATAAGGCAAAGTTTCGCGAAATCGAAGGCTATAAGGAAGGCGCGGGAGGTGGCGTGGAACATTTCTCATGGGATGAACAGGACACGCCCGACACCAAATTCTCGGCGGAAGGGCATTTTCTTGCTCCGGACCAAGACTTGGAACTGAAACTGACTTGGACGAAAACGGACATCGGATTCGTGGATGCGGGGTTTGATCGTTGGCGGAAGTATGACGACGACACGGGTGGTTACGCTCCGTTGATGATTCCCCATGCTTTCAGTCTAGATCGCGAGCTATATCTGGACAATGGCCGGGTGTGGTTCGACGCGGGATTATCGATGCCGCAGTGGCCCCGCATCGTGGTTGGCTATGAATACCAATTCAAGAACGGCGACGAATCCACGCTGCAATGGGGAGCCGTGGGCACTAATGCGGGGGCATTCAGTCCGGACACTCGCAACATTCTTCCGGCCTCGAAGCACATTAATGAGGGCGTTCACATCCTGAAACTCGGCTTGAGCTACGATCTTGTCCGGTGGCATTTGGAGGACAACGCCGGCCTGGAACTATATAAGCTGGAAACCGGCCGCCAGAATGCCCTGACGGAATCGCTCGGCTCTCCGCCCAATGTGCTGGCGAACGTCAACGAAACCGACCGGCACACCCAGGGTGCAAACACGTTCAGCGTGAACAGGCAGTTGGCGGATTGGCTGTCTGTTTCCGGCGGCTATTATTATTCCCGGCTCGAAGGGAACGCGTCCGTGGGCCTGAACACGGAGGACAGCAGCGGATTTTACTATCAAAATTTCCAGTGGTCGGCGGATGACGTCGTGTTGAGACGCCAATCGCAAGTGGCCAGCGTCGCGGCGCTTGCAGGCCCTTGGGAAGGGCTGACGCTCTCGACAGCCGCGCAAGGCGAATGGACCCGGCAGGAGAGCATGGGATTCGAGAATTTGCGCTCGGCGCTTCTTCCATTTAGCGGCAACGAAGAAATCGGGACCCTGGACAGCGCCGACGCTCGCGAAGATGCCGCAGTGCGCTACACAAAAATTCCATTCACCGTCGTGTTCGCGGAAACGCGTCTCGAACAGGAGAGCCTCCGTCGATTCGACGAGGGCTACATCCAGGCGTTTAGCAGTTTTGGGCCGTTTACCAATCATTCCGACACCGATATCCAGTCCGAAGAATATCGCGTGGGTTTCAGCACCTCGCCATGGCAGAGGTTTTCTCTCACCGCAAGTTTCAAGCACAGCGACAAACACACCGATGAGGGCGGCACCAACAATCTCGTTGGAGATTATCCGGGGTTTATTCAATGGCGCGACATCGGCGACGACCAGCTTGAGACTCGGCTGGTGTATCGACTCGCCACTTGGCTTGTGACGTCGTTCAACTTTCGCTGGCAAAAGACCGACTTCGACAGTGCGACGGTCGTGATTCCCGGCTTTTCGGGAGGCCCTATCGAGGCCGGGAATGAAGAAGTGCATTCGTACAGCGCTAATGTCGTCGTGAAACCGCTCTCCCGCATGTACCTGTCCGGCACTTTTTCCTGGTCCAACTCGCGGATTACCACGGCATTCGATGGAACCGACGGCCTGGTGCCCTGGCGAGGGAACGTTTACACGGTGCTGTCCGCCGCCAATTACGCCCTGAGCGCGAGGACTGGATTGACGGCGTCCTGCCTCTATTCCCGGTCGGATTACGGACAGAACAATTCGGCGGCGCTGCCCGCCGGCATCGATTTCAACCGCATCGCCGTTCAAGGGGGCATCACCCATCGTTTCGCGAACAATGTCGAAACCGGGTTTCGTTATTCTTTCTCCAAATATCACGATTCCACTTTAGGAGGAACCGATGATTTCACGGCGCACTCGATCTTCGCCACCGCCACGATTCCGTGGCCCTGAAAGTCACCTCATAAATGGTGGGGCGCGGGCTTCAGCCCGCTTCACCGAGAAGGATTCTGTTGATTTGCGATTTTTTGGAACAAATCGCCCGCGCCCGCCTCGTAAAGGAAAGCAACGTTATGAAAAACTCCAAGCCCCTCGTGTTTCTTTCCTGCGTGGCTCTGTGGCTTGCACTCATTCAACCCTCATCGGCGGCAACCTTCATCGTCACCCAGACAAGCTTCGTTTTCACTCCATCTACAATGAGTATCGCCCAGGGAGATTCCGTCACGTGGACGAACAAGGATCCCCTGGTCACTCATAGTTCGGCGAGCGGAACGGCGCCGGCATCGCCGAACGGTCTCTGGAATGGCACCAATCACCCCGGGGGAACCTATATTGTCGATTTTACAGGTTTTGCGGTGGGGAATTATCCCTATTTCTGCACCTTCCACGGCGGGCCGCCGTTTAACATGGTAGGATCGATCACCGTCACCAACGCCACCCTCGCGGCACCCTCGGTCTCCATCACCAGCCCGCCCGACGACACCCGATTCGCGGCTCCTGCGAACATCGCTCTCACGGCAACGGCAACCCAGGTCGGTGGCACCATCACCAATGTTCAATTCTTCTCCGGGACAGGCTTATTGGGCAGTGTCTCCAGTTCGCCCTACAACTTTACTGTCAACGTCCCCGTCGCCAGCAACTACGCCTTTACCGCCGTGGCGATGAACAATCTGGGCGCTGCGGCCACTTCCGCCGTAGTGAATGTATTTGTCGAGACCAACGCCATTCTCACGAACCCGCTGCTCACGAATGGCCAGTTCCAGCTCACGGTGAACGGGATCAGCGGACAAACCTACGCCACCGAATCGTCATCGAACCTTGTCAACTGGTCCGCAATCAGCACCAACCTCGCCCCGTCGAACAGTTTTAATGTCGTGGACCCTTCGGCGACGAATGCGACCCTCCGCTTCTATCGCGCGCGGCAGGATCTGTGAACGGTGCCTGGCGAGCCGCCGCCGGACCCGGTGGCGACTCAGCAGGCACGAATTCGGGTGCTGACATGTTTTGCGTCGCCGCATTACCATGATACGAATCTGAATGAACGCCCCGGCGCCTGTGAACCTGTTCATTGCCACCCGGAACCTGCATAAAGCGGGTGAAATCCGGGCCATCCTCGGTGAGGACATTCGCTATTCGACCCTGGACGATTATCCAGGGGCTCCGGGCGTGATCGAGGACGCTTCCACGTTTGCGGGGAATGCGATGAAAAAGGCGGTTGAACTGGCCCGATGGCTCGCCGCCGGAATTTCAAATTTCAGATTTCAAATTTCAGATTGCGCCTTCGTTCTCGCCGACGATTCCGGTCTCGAGGTCGATGTGTTGAACGGCGCGCCGGGCGTGCATTCCGCGCGGTTCGCCGCGATGGATCGGAGCGGGGACAACCTCGCCGCGAATTCCACCGACGCCGAAAACAACGCCAAGTTGCTGCGGCTCCTCCAGGATGTTCCTTTTGGGAAGCGCAAGGCGCGGTTTCGTTGCGTCATTTCGCTGGTCGAGGTCCATCGTTCAATCTCCGTCCCGGAGCCTCGGGTTTTCGACGGTGTTTGCGAAGGCAGGATCGAATTCATGCCGCGCGGCCGAAATGGTTTTGGCTATGACCCGCTTTTCGTTCCGGACGGCTTCGAGCAGACGTTTGCCGAGCTAGGGGAGGATGTGAAAAACAGGTTAAGCCATCGCGCCAGAGCGCTGGAGAAATTGAAGGCGTCGTTACGGTAACTGGCCTGTTACTTCAGGACGAACGTTCCGACCTGGGTCTCGGTCAACATGCCGGTGTTGTCGGATGAACTGGTGAAGTAAGTGCCTCCGGCCGCCGACTTGAATGTCACCTGCACATACGCCGTCTGCCCCGCATCGGCCGCATCTGTGAAAGTCAGCACCAGCATCCCGGTCACCGGACTGTATCGCGTAAACACGTAGGTCCCGGTGCTCGCGCCTGCGCCTCCACCGTTCGCCGGCGTCTTGGTGAATTTTCCCTTGGCGCTCAGCACCAGCGTCGTCACATTGCCGCTGCCCGCCTTTGTCGCCACCAGCGTCCTGCCTCCCAGCGTCGCCGGCACAAAACTCCCGCTCACCGCCGCACTCAGCGTCCCATTGTCCCCACTGTCATTGGTGAATATTCCGCTGTAATGGTTGGTAAAGACCAAGCCAATCGTGCCCGGGCTGTTGGTGATCTGCTCCGGAGCCGCCGCGTTGGTCAATGTCAACTGCGCCGTATTGGTCCCCGTCTTGACATACCCGTAAGTGCCCACGCCGTAATCCTCCGTGTTGGTGTCGCCGGTCAGTCCCGTCTGCGCGAAGGTCGAAATATCAAATCCCGCGATTTCATTCGAGTTGCCGTAAGGTTGCACCTGCATCAGCAATCCGTTCAAGCTGTCCGGCGCCCAGTCCGACACCGGCGTCACCTTGTACTTGAACTTCACACTGTTGGTCAGCGAGACGTTGGCCACCCCGTCCACCGCATAGGCCTGGATCAGGTTGGCGCCCGCGATCAATACCAGGTTCGTTGCGGCCCAGTTGGTGTAGTTGTTGAATGAGTTGGCCGGATTCCACCCGCCGCCGTTGAGTTGAACCCAGACGTTGGATACACCCACGTTGTCCTTAGCCTTGCCCGAGGCGGTGAAGGGGGTGTTGGTCACGGTCTGGCCGACCGCCGGGTTGGTGATGACGTTGACGGGCCGGGCGATGTCCTTGAAGTAGGCGATGATCTCCAGGTTGGTTCGCATGGTGAACTTGAGCCTGGCAGTCGAGGTCATGGGGACCTCTCCGCCCCAGTATTGGAAGGCAAAGCCGGGAGCGGCCGCGGCGGTCATGGTGTAGCTGTTGCTGATGGCCAGGAGCCTGCCGTTGTAATTGGGCGTGATGGTGCCACGACCACCGGCGATCTGGATCGTGAGAGGCGCGCTCAAGACGTAGAAGAACTTGTGGGTGTTGGTCGAGGAGTGGTTTGTGCTGGTATCGACCGCATAGACGCTCAAGATATTGGTGCCGGGAACCAGGGTGAGGGAAGCCGTCCAGTTGCTGGTGCCGACGGCGGAGGTCCAGGAGCCGTTATTGTTCAATTGATAGAGCACGGAGGCGACTCGAACGTTGTCTTTGGCGGTACCGGTGGCGTTGAACACGGCGTTGCTGACGTGCATCCCGGCTTTGGGCTCCGTGATGGTGAGCGTGGGCTTGGTGACGTCGGCGAAATTGGCGGTCAGCACGAGGTTGGATTCCATGACAAAGGTCAGTATCGTGGCCTTGGTCAGAAAACCGTCCAGGTTGCTGGTCCAATCGGCGAATTTAAACCCGGCTGCCGTCTTGGCGGTGATCGAGTAAGTCGTGCCGACCTGGAGCAGTTGCCCATTGCGATTGGGGGTGAAGCTGCCGTGGCCGTTGGTGAGGACAGTCAAGGCGGCCTGTTGCACATAGACGAAGCTCACGGTGCTGGTAGTGGACAAATTGCCGCTGGTGTCCGCGGCGTAGGCGCTGAAAACGTTGGCGCCCGCTGTCAGCGTAAGATCAGCGGTCCAGTTGTTAGTGCCGGAGGCGGTAGTCCAGGTGCCCCCGTTCAGTTGCCAGAACACAGTTGCGACGCCAACGTTGTCCGACGCGGTTCCCGTGGCGGCGAAGAGGGCATTCGTCACGCGGAGACCCGGGGTCGGGCTGACGACTTGGAGCATAGGGCTGGTGGTATCCGATACCGTGACAGCCGCGATGGACACGACCGTGGCGCTTGCGCCCAGAGAGCTCTGGATCGTGACGTAGATCGGGTAATCACCCCCATTTATGTAGGTGTGGGATCCATGGACTTCTTTCCAGCCGCCAAGATTGGTGGCGATGACACCGCTGTTGGTGACGTTGTCACCCCAGTTGATGAACGCGGAAAAGCTGTCTGTCGGGCTGTTCGGAACCCCATTGGTGAAAGTCGCGAGGACTTGGTTGCTGAACGGCGACAGGGCAACGAAGTTTGTGCCCAAGGCAGCAATGGGGGTGTCGCCAAAGGCGAACGTGTAGGTCTGGGAATCGTATGCGCCGGAGCTGGGCCCATTCGGACTCACGGCTATGGCCACTCCAAGGCTTGTTGCGCCGGCGAAGTTGGTGTCAGGGATGACAACGAGTTGCATCTGGGCGTTGGTGACGGTGAAGAACGAATTGGTGGAGTTTGAATCCAACCTTTCCCCAAACCAGTAATTCGTGTCTCCATCCAGGTCCAGTTGCGTGATGGTGTTTGTCAGCGGCGAGTTCAGCGGCCCCACCAGGTTCGTGAGGGTCACAGGATAGATGAACGGTGGATCGTTGACAGTATTGGTGACCGTCGTTGCCGTGAACGTATTCGTTGTCCGTCCGCCAGCGCCGTCGTCTGCGATCACGCTGATCGTTCCTGAAACCCCGACAAGATTTGTGCCCGTGAGGGTGAGAACGGTGTCGCTGGTGTCGGGAACCAACGACGCCCGGGTGATGATCACGTCGGCCCGCGGCCGACTCGCGCCGTTGGTGGCGACGTTCTCGATATTCGTCAGGACATTGAACCCGCGCAGCAACTGCCCGAACAGCGTGTAGCCGAAATCGAGGGACCGTTGCGGACCGATGGTGACGAAAAATTGCGAGCCGTCCGTGTCCTTGCCGGAATTCGCCATTGCCAGTTGCCCGTTCCCCGTGAAGAGCGCCTTCGGATAATACTCATCATCAAAACGGAACACGGGACCTCCTGTGCCGTTCGTGTTGGGATCGCCGCCCTGGATGACGAACCCGGGCACCACCCGGTGGAAAATGGTGTTGCTCGTGTAAAAGCCGGAGTCAGTGAGCCCCTGAATCACGTTCACCGTGTGCGGCGTCCAGGCCCGGAACAGCATGAAGGTCATGTCCCCCATGTTCGTAACCGTCACCGTGCCGCCGCGGAAGGGAGTTGAATACGCGCCCGGGGCCTTAGAGGAGGCGGCTTGGACCACCGACAATTTCCAGAATGGATTGTTGGTTTCGATCTCGACGAGGATCCCGTCTGTGCTGCTGAACACGGCAAACGTCAACGGCGACCCGTTCGGTGAAGTCGCCGTGACCGGGAGGATCAGGGATCTGGCGGCGGGGATATTGGCGTTGGCGATGGGGTCAATGACCGGGGCAGCCGAAGCGGAAAGGGATAAAGCACATGCTGCGCAGAAAAACCAGTAACGGATCATATAGTGAATAATGATAACAGATTGCTCCGATGTCGCGAGTAAATTTTGCATCGTAGAAAGGCGCGATCCGAGGAGGTGGAGACTACGGGTTTGGGATGCGAAGGTGCTTCGGTCCGGAACCGCAAAACATTCAACATTCAACTCCCAACATCCAGTAGGCTGAGTGGATTGACGTGGGTGCTCCCGATTGCCTATTTCGGGATCGGCAATTTGGAATGAAGCAGGCCGTTACTGGCGATCATTCGGAACCTGTGCGGACCGTGAATGGGTTCATACCAGAATTTTCCTCCGGCGCACTCCAGGATCAAGCCGCCGGCGGCGATGTCCCACAGATTGATGCCGCGCTCGATGTAAGCGTCGAACCGGCCCGTGGCGACGTAGGCGAGCGCCAGCGCGGCGGAGCCCATCATCCGGACTTTCCGCACGCGCCGCGAGAGCCAGGTGAAATAGGGCAGGGCGTGTTCGAGGCTCGTTCGGTTCTTGGCGAAACCGATGGAAACGATGGATTGATCCAGGCGTCGGCGGTGGCTTGCGTGGATGACCGTGCCGTTCAGCCTGGCCGGCTGGCCGCGCATCCCCGTCCAGAGTTCGTCCGTGAATGGATCATACACGACGCCGGCGAGTGTTTCGTAGTCCATTCGCTGGTGGGGCGAGCGTCCCCGCNNCCCCCACCGTGTTCTGGCTTGCAAGGCTATGGAAACGCATGCATGGGGGATGCCGGAGGCGTAGTTAACCGTGCCATCGATTGGATCGACTACCCAGCGGAACTCCGCGATCTTGGCGCCGGAAGAGCCTTCCTCGCCGAGCAACGCAATCTGCGGAAATACCCTGTGCAGTTTTGCCCGTATCAGCTCCTGGCAGCGGACATCGAGTTCCAATTTGATGTCGTGCGATGTTTCAGCGTTGACCTTCTTGGGAGCACGCAGGTTCTGTCGCATGAGCTCGCCGGCGGCTTGGGCGGCTTTTACGGCAGCCTGCTGTAAGGGTTTCAGATTCACGATCTAACTTGATGCCAGCCGGAAGGCTCACAGTCGAGATGTATTCCACAAGAGGCATCCGGAGAAGGGAATTCATCCACTAATGACGCGAATGATCGCGAATTGTTTTGGTTGCAATTCGCGGTAATTTGCGACATTCGCGGATACGTAATTTATCCGCGACTGGATTCGAACCGATCCTGCTTCAGCCCAGCGCGCCGAGCGCGCTCCTGGCGTGGGCGCGTTTGGTTTGCCATTCGGCGAGGCGTTTCTTGTGTTCCGCCAGCACCTCCGGCGGCGCCTTTTGAGTGAAGTTCGGATTCGCAAGCTTTTGCTCCGCCCTGGCGATTTCAGCCTCGATCTTTTCCAATTCCTTGGTTAAACGCGCTTTTTCCGCCGCTGTGTCGATCAACCCGGCCAATGGCATGAAGAGTTTGCCCCCGAAAGGAGGATGAACAACCGGCTCTCCACTCGCGGGCTGGTAATCGGGAATAAAATCAACCGTCTCCATCCCGGCCAACTGCCGGACAACTCCCCAGTCGGAATCGGACAGGCCGCGATCGACATGACGATAAATCACGCGAATGCGCTTGTTCGAGGAAATCCCTTTCTCGGCCCTCAAGTTGCGGATGTCGGCAATAAAACTGTATCGGGCGGAGACTTCCTGCTCCGCTTCCGGGCTTAACCCGTAGTGGGCCTTTTCGTCGTTGTCAAACGGCTTGGGCCACGGGGCGAAGAGGATGCTCTTGCCGCCCTGGTTGTCCGGCATGTCCTCCGCGTAACCCATCCCATGCCAGAGTTCTTCGGTGATGAAGGGCAGAAACGGATGGAACAACCGGAGCGTATGGCTCAGCACGAAATCGATGACCGCGAGGGTGTTGGCTTGGCGAGCCGTTGAATCCTTGAATCCTTGAATCCTTGAATCGGGTGCCGTTTCAACGGTTTCACGATTGATCGGGTCAACGGGACGCGACAGCGTCGCTTTACTGGCCTCGACATACCAGTCGCAGTATTCACTCCAGAAAAACCGGTAGAGAGCGCTCGTCGCTTCATTGAACCTATAATCGCTCAGAGCGGCGGTGATTTCGCGGATCGCCTGGTCCAGTTTGATCAAAATCCACTTGTCGTCGCTGGTGAGAAGTCCGGGGCTTATTTCGCCTTGAACGTCCCCGTGTTGCATCTGCCTGAATCTACAGGCGTTCCAGAGTTTGTTGCAGAAATTGCGTCCCAGTTCCACGTCCTTCTGGTCGAACAACACGTCCTGTCCGAGCGGCGCGCTCCGCATGGTGCCGAATCGAAGCGCATCGGCGCCGTAGTTGCCGATCAGTACGAGCGGATCGGGTGAGTTGCCGAGTGTCTTCGACATTTTGCGGCCCTGCTTGTCCCGGATGATGCCGGTGAAATAGACGT
>PLQC01000120.1:0-3419 GCA_003159675.1 Limisphaerales bacterium | reverse complement strand
AACCAGGTGTCGAGCACGTCGGGGTCCTGATCGAAGTGTAGTCGTTCCAATTCGGCTGCCTCGAGAGGTGAATTGGTGGCAGCTGTGAATTCGGGCGCATTGTTTCTGAAAGACGTCGGTCTCCTGTCTACGCTGGAAAATCTGAAGAATGTTGAATTTTGCGGATCTCCACTAAGCGAAAACTCAAAGCCGACCGCCAGGTTTTCGTGCGTAAGCAGAACTTGCAAATGAGCAGGAAATTCGTTTATGTGCTCCGCTGATAGCCAGTTCTTCCACACCGGAATCCGGTGGCCCCACCAGAGCTGCCGGCTGATGCACCAGTCCTGGATGTTGGCCAGCCAGTGATCGTAAACCTTCGCCCAGCGCTGTGGATGGAAGCGCATTTTCCGGGGGAGCGCAGGCGTCCCGCCTGCACCGGTCGGCGTCTCGCCGACCGGTTTTCCCTCTCGCGAAGGGGATTCCGGCGGGGCGCCGGAATCGGCACGCGAGACGCGTGCGCTCCCCTCCTGGTCCTGTTCCACACAGCCCCTGGCTTGGTCCACGCTCGGATACTTCAAAAACCATTGCTCGCTCAATCGGGGTTCGATTGGCACATCCGCTCGTTCACTGAAACCGACGCTGTTCTTGTAAGGTTCGCTTTTCTCCAGAGCACCAATTTCCGCGAGCTTCTCCACCGCGACTTTGCGTGCCTTGAAACGATCGAGACCGACCAAATCATTACCAGCATCGCGAGTCATGATGCCCCTCGTATCGATCACCTCTGGGAAATCCAGGAATCTGCGGTCGGATTCCCGCTTTGCGGCGCGCAAAGCAATATCGTAGTCAGTGCTATCGTGTGCGGGCGTAACCTTCAGCACTCCCGTGCCGAACTCGAACTCCACGTGATCGTCGCCGATGATCCGAATGAGTTTTTGCTCCCGCGTCAACTCATTTGGGAGTGGACGAACGATGTGCTTGCCGATGAGGTGCGTGTAGCGCGGGTCTTTCGGGTTTACGGCTACGGCGGTGTCGCCGGGAATGGTTTCGGGTCGCGTCGTGGCGATGGTCAGGAATGTTCCAGGCAGCTCGGCAACCTCGACCTTGAAGTAGTAGAGGAAGCCATTCTGTTCTTTCATGACGACTTCCTCGTCAGAGAGCGCGGTTTGCGTGGCGGGACACCAGTTCACCATGCGTTTGCCGCGGTAGATCAGGCCCTTCCTGTAAAGCTCGACGAAGACTTTCTGCACGCAGCGCGAATAGTCCGGGTCCATCGTGAACCGCTCGCGGGTCCAGTCGCACGAGCAGCCCAGCTTTTTGAGCTGTTGGGTGATGATGTCGCCGTGCTTGTCCTTCCACGCCCAGACGCGTTTGAGAAACTCTTCGCGTCCGACATCGTGGCGGGTTTTCTTCTCCTCCTTCTTGAGATGCTTTTCGACCATCACCTGCGTGGCGATGCCGGCGTGGTCGGTGCCGGGCAGCCAGAGGACTTCCTTGCCATCCATGCGGGCTTTGCGGGCGAGGATGTCCTGGATGGTATTGTTGAGCACGTGTCCCATGTGCAGCATGCCGGTGATATTCGGCGGCGGGATGACAATCGAATACGCGGGTTTGGCCGACGAGGGATCGGCCACGAAGCACTTCTGGTCGAGCCAGAATTGGTACCACTTGTCCTCGACTGCCTGCGGTTCGTAGGCTTTGGGGATTTCAGACATTCTTATTTCCGCATCAGCGCATATTCCATGCTGTCCACCAGAGCCTGCAGCGAGGCGGTGATGATGTTCTCGCTCACGCCCACCGTTCCCCACTCGCCCTTGCCGTTGCTGGTGGTGATGAGCACGCGCGTCCTGGCGGCCGTGCCGGTGGCGCTGTCGAGGATGCGCACCTTGTAATCCGTCAGCTTCAACCTCCGGAGTTGCGGGAAGAACCTGGACAGGGCCTGGCGCAGGGCGCTGTCGAGCGCGTTCACCGGCCCGTCGCCCTCCGCGACCGTGTGGGCGGATTTGTCCTTCACGCGCACCTTGACGGTGGCTTCGCAGACCGTGGTCGAGCCGTCGCCTCGCATTGAAACATGGTAGCCCTCGACCACGAACGGCAGTTCGCGATGCCGCAGATGGCGTTGGATGAGAAGGGCCAGCGACCCTTCGGCGGCTTCGAATTCAAGGCCCTCGTTTTCCAGCTCCTTGATCCGCGCAAGAATGGCTTTCATCTCCGGCGCGTCGGGAGCCAGCTTGAGCCCGAGTTCCTTCGCTTTCGCCACGATGTTGCTCCGGCCGGACATGTCACTCACGAGAACGCGCCGTGAGTTGCCGACGGTTTCAGGATGGATGTGTTCGTAGCTGCGGGCGAGCCGTTCCACGGCATGGGCATGCATGCCGCCTTTGTGCGCGAAGGCGGTGGCGCCCACCCAGGGCTGGCGCGGATCGGGCTTGAAGTTCGCAATTTCATCTACAAAGAGCGACAGCTCGCGCAGTTTGCGAAGCGAGGATTCCGGCACGCAGGCTATACCGAGCTTCAGCGCGAGCGACGGGATCACGCTCGTCAGGTTGCAGTTGCCGGTGCGTTCGCCGTAGCCGTTGATNNGTCCCCTGCACCTGCGTGGCGCCGGCCTCGACCGCCGCGATGGCGTTGGCCACGCCGAAACCACAGTCGTTGTGCGTGTGAATGCCGATCGGCGCCGACAGTTTGCCGACGGCCAGCGCCGTGATGCGGCTGATCTCGCCCGGCAGACACCCGCCGTTGGTGTCGCACAACACGATGCCGTTGGCGCCCGCCTTTTCCGCCGCCCGCCACGTGGCCAGGGCGTAATCCGGCTCGTTTTTGTAGCCGTCAAACGAATGTTCCGCGTCGTAAAAAACCGTCTTCCCATGATCCTTGAAAAACCGGATGCTGTCCGCGATCATCGCCAGATTCTCGTCCGGCGTGGCGCGGAGGACTTCAGTGACGTGAAGGAGCCAGGTCTTGCCGACGATCGTGATGACGGGGGTTTCCGCTTCAAGCATCTGGCGCATCATCTCGTCCTTGTCCACCCGCAATCCCTTGCGACGCGTCATGCTGAACGCCGCCAACCTTGCATTGCGCAACTTGCGCCGCCCGGCCAGTTTGAAAAATTCCATGTCCCTGGGGTTCGACCCCGGCCAGCCCCCTTCGATATAATGAATCCCGAATGCATCCAGTTTCTCTGTGATGCGCAACTTGTCCATCACTGAAAAATTGACGCCTTCGCCCTGGCTGCCGTCGCGCAGGGTCGTATCGTAGATCTCGACTTCGGGTTTCATCATGGTGTCCGCAATTGCGGAAAATCGTATTTAAGCCGAATTCAGCGGGGTTGCAAACCACAAAAGACCCGGCTTTCAATCAAGCGAGTCCGCGCATCGGAATATTGTCGCCGATGTGCGAACTTCACGGCTCGTGCGCAACCATGGGTAGAACGGGCGACTCGC
>PLQC01000051.1 GCA_003159675.1 Limisphaerales bacterium | reverse complement strand
GCGCGCGAAGTCGATGCAAACCCAGTATTGGATCCAGACAGCCGTGCGCGATGATGAACAGGAACCGAACCATCGGGGAAATTTCAAAGACCAGCCAATCAGCCTGAGGCCGCCTCCTTCATGATTTTAACAATCGTGTCTTCCACTTCCTGCGCCACCCCTTTCAGTTGGGGCGTGTTGAACATCGCCAGCAGCGTGGTTGGCTTCAATGTAGCCAGGATGGTTTTACCGCCCTCCTCGTAAATGGAGATCCGGCATGGCAGTGCGGTGGAGACGCTCATGTTTTCATCGAGCACCTTCTTCGCTTGTTGCGGTTGACACACCTCGAAGATCAGGCATTCGCGGGCGAACTCCACGCCTTTCTTCGTCATGGTCTCTTTGAGGTTGTGCACCTGCATGACGCCAAAGTGATTGGCCTGAACGGCGGTCTGCAAGGCAGCCGCAACTTCACTCACGGTTTTGTCGGTGGATAATTTGACCAGCATAGATTTCCTTTCATGGTTAACAGTTCTCTTCACGGGCGGGTCGTGCCAGGGGTTTCATCATGTGGTCGTGTTCCGGGTGCCGTCCGGCAATTCACCAGTTCGGATGATTGCTCATGGAGGGGGATCAGTCGCGCACAAAGTCGATGAAACCGCGCTCGACGTCGGTGTGGACCAGTTTGACGTGGACGTGGTTGCCCACGTCGAGACCCTGGAACCCGCGCTCCAGCCTCCCTTCTGTCGGAGGCTGGAAGAGCCGTACCCACGTTCCTTTCGGGGAGGCGCCGGTGACGATGGCGTCGAATGACTCCCCTATCCTGCCGGAGAGGAGCAGCGCCGCCGCCGACTTTCGGAGCCGTCGCTCGACTTTCGTCGCGTCGTCCTCTTTCTCCGTGCAGTGCTTCGCGAGTTCCGCGAGTTCCGGGATGGTGTAGGGAAGCGCCACTCCCGCCATTGCCGCCTTCAGGAGCCGTTGGGTGATGAGATCGGGGAACCGCCGGTTCGGCGCCGTGGAGTGTGTGTAGTCCTTCACCGCCAGCCCGAAGTGCCCGGGCGCCTCGCCACCGGGTAGATCGAGCGCATATTCTCCTCTACCGATCAGCTTGACCACGGCCAGGGAGAGGTCGGGGAACTTCTCCGGATCGGCCTGGCGTCGTCGATCGAGGAAGGCTTCAAGAGCCACGGCGTCGGGCTCGTTGGGGAGCCGGTCGCCGTACCCGGACGCGAGCTGCGCGATGCGGTTCCAACGTTCCGGAGACCGCAGGACCCGGCGCAGGGAGGGAAATTTCTTCGATTCAAGGTAGGCGGCGGTCACTCCGTTCGCCGCTATCATGAAGTCCTCGATCAACTGTGTCGCCCGGTTCTTTTGATCCAGATTGAGATCGGAAAGGGCATCGCCGTCGAAGACCGCATTCGCCTCGTTTGTCTCGAGGCTGAGCGCGCCGTGTCGATGTCGCCGGTCCACCAGCCGCTGCGCGACGCCGTCCTGAAGGCGGAGGTTTTCGTCGAGGCCCGGGATTTCCAGGATTCGCGGGGGCGCGGCGCCTTTGCCATCCAGCCACGCCCCGACGCTTCGGTAGGCCAGTTTTGCGCGGTTCCGGACACGGGCCCGGTAGAGGTCCGACGTGGCTAGCGAACCGTCTGCCTGGAACACCATGTCGGCCACCACGGCGATCCGGTCCTGGTCCTCGTTCAACGACGTCAGATTGGTGGACAACGCCTCGGGCAGCATGGGGAAGATGGCGGCGGGCGTATAGACGGAGGTTGTATTATGCGAAGCATGGCCGTCGATCGCGGAGCCTTTCCGTACCAGTGCGTCCACGTCCGCGACCGCCACGAGGATTCTGACTCGGCCGCCGGCGAGCGCCTCGGCGACCGTGAGCTGGTCGAGGTCGCGGGAGTCGTCGTTGTCGATGGACGCCCAAAGCCGATCGCGCAGGTCGCGCACATCATCGGTCGCAGAGGCCGGACCGCCGATGGCCGCCAACTCTTGCTGCGCCGCCGGCGGGAAGTCCGGCTCCAGGTCGCGCTCGATCATTGCCTTGCGCGCGATTCTGGCAAGGGTGGCCCGGTCGCCTTTTGAGTTTGGGTTTATGGGGGTCCCAACGGATCCAGGGGCGGGCGATGCCGGGAGAATCGGCGTCGAGTTGTGGGGTGCGCCAGTTTTGGTCGGAGATTTCATCGCGAATCAGTTGGTTGCGGCCACGTTTGAGTTGATCCTCTGCTCAGCGAGGATTCAGATAGTTTGCCAAAGCCATCACTGGAAACACCTTGGGATACACAGGATATTCAACGTATAAAATCCCGGGATGTCCGGTTCCGACAACCGAGCCATCTCGCCAGGATTCCGAATCGCTCCTGGTTTCGAGAAGGTAATTCACGGCCTTGGAAACGGTATCGGCATCTCGAAGCCCCATTTCACAGAGAAACTCAAGCACCCACGCGCTTTGGGTCGGGGTGCTTGCCCCCCGGCCCCGATGGCCATCATCGAGGTAGGATAGCGTCGACTCGCCAAAGCCGCCATCGGAATTCTGAAAACTCATCAGGGTCTTGGCGGCTCTGAGGAGGTAGGGCGATTGGGGCGATTCTCCCGCTCGCAGAAGCCCGGTTCCGGCCTGGGTTGTGCCATACAGGGTGTTGATGCCCCAGCGGCCTTCCCAGAGACCCGTGACGGGATCCTGGGTCCGGCGCAAAAACCGGACGGCCCGCCTGACGGATCGGGAGTGGCCTGCGGTCAATCCATGGGCGCCGAGTCCTGCGAGCACGTGGCCCGTGTTATCGGCGGAACTGCCATCAAACAATTCCACCGAATCCGTCAGGTTATGGGTGAACAGCTTCATCATCCGGCTCCCGACGTTGTCCTGGTCAAAGGCTCCCCAGCCCCCGTCGGAGTTTTGCCGTTTCAAAAGCCATTGGAGTCCCTGCTTTCGGGATTCCGCCGCTCCCGTCCTTCGAGTGAATGGCGCCATCTTCTCCAGGAACACCAACGCCCTCGACGTGTCATCGACATCCGGGTATTGCTCGAAGTCCCGCCCATAGGGAAAGCCTCCTTCGGCCGTCTGCGTTTCATACAGATTCTCGGCGGCAAGAACCAGAGGATCGCTCGTTTCCCCGGCCTGCGCCAGAGCCTGTGCCGCCAGGATGGTATCCCAGACACCGCCGTCCATCAGGCAACCGAGGTAGTTCCCCTTTCCGTTGTTGAAATACAGCGGATCCACGAACCCCAGTCCCCGCTGGATCGCTCCCGGAATGGCGGGAAAACGTCCGGGATGCTTCCGATAAAAATGGTCCAGGGCGGCGATGCTGAAGAGAGTCGAGACGGTGTATCCGCCCCAACTTCCATGGTTCCGCTGCTGCCGGAGGATTTTTTTGACCATAAATCCGTCATACCAAGCGGAGGGTTCGGGTTCCTTCCCGCTGGGCCGCCAGGGATGCCCGGCATAGAGCTCGTTCAAGTCAAACTCCGGCCCGAAGGTCCCACGGATTTTGCGCGACACTCGATTGTGGCGCAGGTAGGCCATGGGGATGAGGTGGGGGATGACCCATTGCGAGAATTGCCGGTAGTTGAGTGGCAGCGCCTCCAGGAAAATCAGGTAGGGGATTTCGCTGATCTCCTCCCAGCCACGCAATCCGAAAAGCGCCAGGAAAGTTTTGGTGAACTGGTTGGTGGAATCGATGCCGCCGGCCGCGAGGATGAATTTTCTGGCGGCATCCATCGCCGGTTGCGCGTTGGCGGTCGAGATGCAGGCCCTGAAGAACTTGAGCGCGGCATAGTTGAGCACGGTCGCATTGATGTCGCCGGAAGGCAGTGCCGGGTCCCGCGCCTGCCTCCAGGAACCGTCCGGCAATTGGGTTTCCAGAAGGATCCTGGCCAGCCGGTTTAAATCCAACCGGGATGAGAATCCCCGGAATCGGAGCCACTCCAGGAATAGCGCATAGAGCGAAATATAATGGGACCCCAGGTGGGCGGGAAAACTCCAGCAGCCTTGCCTGTCCTGTTGCTCCAACAGGGCTTTCACCGACTTCTTCAGAATCGGTCGTGCCTTCGGGTTCATGGTTTCTATTTGTGTGAGGTCAAGTCTTGGCTTGAAGTCGTGTCAATGGTCGCGCATGGATCAAAACAGCGGGCTGAGGCACCGGGCCAGGGCATCGCCAAAACGATGCGCCAGCGGTCGTTGGTTCCATGCTTCAAGTTGCATCTCAATGGACTGTCCCAGATCCTCCTGGAACGTCTGCGCCATCGTTCGTCCGGTCGCGTCGTCGAAGATCAAAACGTTGCACTCGGCGTTGAAATAGAAGGAACGGAAATCGAGGTTCGAAGAGCCGACGACCGAGACGTAGTCATCCACCACAAGCGTCTTGGCGTGGAGAATCGCTGACTGATACTCAAAGATACGCACCCCGCTGGCGAGCAGGTCAGGGAAATTGCCATGCCCGGCATGGCGTACCCAAGGCATGTCGCTGCGCCCCTGCAACAACAGGCGCACGTCCACGCCGCGTTGAGCCGCATGCCCCAGGAGGCGGATCGCCGTCCGGTTCGGAGCGAAGTAGGAATTCGTAATCCACAGGCGTTTTCGTGACGCCGCCACGAGCGCGGCCAGCACCGCGGCCGTTTCGCCGTGCCCGCGTCCGGGCCGCGAATCCAACACCAGGGTTCTGGCGCCGCTCGCGTCCGTCAAAGAGAGGGGTGGCAGATGCAGAGACGCGCCGCCCGAACGTTCCCAACCTTCACTGAAGACGAGAGCCATTTCCCAGGCGGTCGGCCCTTCGACGCGCACGTGAGTATCCCGCCATGAAGCGTTCTTGTTGTGACGCGAGGAGCCGTATTCGTTGGCCACATTCATGCCGCCGGTGAACGAAATCCGCCGGTCGATGGCGATGATCTTGCGATGATCGCGAAAGAGGAAACGCCGCAGATGACTCCAAAATGGATGAAACAGCCGCGCCTCAATCCCCAAGCCTTGCATCTCCCGCCAGAACGCGCGCTTTGTGGTCCACGATCCGTAAGCGTCCGCGAGGACCCGGACTTTCACGCCCCGCGCCGCCGCGCCGCCCAACAACCCCAGGAGTTTCCGCCCGGTCGCGTCATCTCTCAGGATATAGGTTTCCAATAGAATCTCCTGCGTTGCGTCTTCGATGGCCTGGAGGACGGACGCGAAGGCTTCCTCGCCGCGAAAGAAGAGTTGGATCTGGTTGCCGTGATGAATCGGCCCCGTGTCAATGCGACCCACCAACCGTTCAAACCCGGCGTCACGAACGCCCAGCGGCAATGCCTCGGCAAGGTGACCCACCTTTTCAGCGCGTAGTTCGTTCGGCAACATGCGACCCGCTCGGGGACGGAGAGTGGCGTAGAGCAAGGCGCCCCGGGCACGGAACCGCGTGAGCACCTGCCAACGCGAGGCGGACTTCCTCGTTGTCCGTGCGCGAGCGATCCCTGCTCCGTGATCCGGCACGGCAAGCTCAGGCGGGGCCCCGGACGCGGCCCGAACCGGCCGGTCCGCGGGCGCGCTCCATATTCGTCGCGGGTTCATTATGCTATGTTCATCGAGCTTCATGGGACGACCCAACTCTCACGTCTGCTCTTCCGGCTCACCGCCAACGTGACGGCAAAAGTGTTCTCGCGACCGGCGGTTTCCCGGACGTTGGGTCACGAAGGCAAATCCTCCTTTGGAGTGTAACCCTGCTCTGAAAGTGAGGCGGCGTTCCGCGCCGGGCTGGATCCGCCGGTTAATCCACCATCAGCTTGACGGTGGTGTCGCCGCGCAGGGCTTTGGAATACGGGCAGGTTTTGTGCGCTTCCTCCA
Source organism: Limisphaerales bacterium (assembly GCA_003159675.1). Taxonomy (GTDB): domain Bacteria; phylum Verrucomicrobiota; class Verrucomicrobiia; order Limisphaerales; family BOG-1460; genus BOG-1460. Next base: position 6,271 of record PLQC01000051.1, on the reverse strand, counting down.
TGATGCGTTGAGCCTGGGCGCGATCGATTCCTGGGAGTTGCGCATGCAGCTCCACCGCCAGGCGGTAGCCGCCCTGGTCATCCTCGATCAAACTCACCAGTGCCCGCACCGTGGAATCCTCGACCGGTGTGCCGAGCTTTTTGGCCGCATTGCTCAAAGCGCCGTGGTAACAGGCGGAATACGCGCCCGCAAACAACAGCTCGGGATTGGGACCGCGTTTCTCGATGCCTTTCTCCAACGGATTTCCCAACGTGACATTCAGCAACCGGTCCGGTGTCTGAATGGTTCCCGAACGTCCGCCCTTGGAAATCGCTTCCGCTGTGAACAAGGTTTTCATGATGGTATTGAGTGCTCGGTTGCGTGGTCTGGTGACGTCTTCAGCGGAACGGCTCAACGGTTAGCGGCGAAGCAACAGAACCACAATGACGATGATGAGAAGGAGGCCGACCGAGCCGCCGCCAATCCAGATGGCACTGCCAAGAACCGGCAAGAATAAGAGATGCATAGCGTGTCTTTCGTTTTTGATGGCGATGTGTTCACCATCGCCCTTCGGGGTACGCTACGCGATGGGACGGTCTTTAGCCATGGGGTATAACCCTACCTTGGATTATGAGGGGACACCGCCCGCCGAAAACGGATCCAGCCGAGAGATGTATTTCGTCGCATGGTCGGAATTCCTGTTTTCACTGGCCATGCCAAGTTCGAGTGCGCGGCACAGCGAGCGCACAATCATCAGTTCTTCGTCCATGCGAATGAGGCGAACCGTGGCCCGGCTGGCGTCCGTGGAAATCGCCCCCAAGGTCTCCGCATTGTGCGGCTCATTCAGCATTTGAGGCCGGGTCTTGATGCCAATCCTGTCTTTTTAATGCGCTTCGGGAATGGAAGCAACGTTCTGGCACAAATGATTACTATTCCTTATTCAGGAACAAACAATCAATAAGGTAAACACCCCATAGCGCCCGCAAGGTTTTCCTGCTTGAGTCAACAATATGAAAGCACTTATCTACAACGGACCGCGCGACGTGCGTATAAAGAATGTACCAGACGCGAAAATCGAACGCCCGACCGATGTGCTGGTGAAGATCACGAGCACCAACATCTGCGGCTCAGACCTGCATATGTACGAAGGCCGGACCGACATGGAGAAAGGCAGAGTCCTCGGCCACGAGAATCTTGGCCAGGTCGTGGAGGTGGGCGAAGCCGTGGACCGGATTAAAGCGGGTGACTGGGTTTGTCTGCCTTTCAACGTTGCCTGCGGCTTTTGTAAAAATTGTGAGGCGGGGTTGACTGGATTTTGTCTTACTACCAATCCCGGAACGGCCGGCGCGGCCTACGGCTTCGCCGGGATGGGACCTTACAGCGGCGGCCAAGCCGAATACCTTCGCGTTCCCTACGCCGACTTCAATTGTCTGAAACTCCCTGATGACGCGCAGGAAAAAGAGAATGACTACGTCATGTTGTCCGATATTTTCCCCACGGGGTGGCATGCAGCCGAACTGGCTGGCATAAAACCTGGCGAGTCCGTCGTCATTTACGGATGCGGACCGGTTGGGCTGATGGCCGCTCATTCAGCCATGATTAAAGGCGCCAGCAAAGTAATCATCGTTGATCTCCATCCTGACCGGCTTGCGCTGGCGGAACAAATCGGCGCCATCGCGATTGACTATTCAAGAGGGTCGGCGGTTGAGCAAATCCTGGAACTCACGGACGGGGAAGGCGCCGATCGGGGCTGCGAATGCGTCGGCTACCAATGCCACGATCCGGCTGGCCATGAGGTGCCGAACGCTACCATGAATGATCTTGTGAAATCAGTTCGGGCTACCGGCGGCATCGGGGTGGTGGGCGTCTTCCTGCCGTTAGATCCCGGAAGCTCGGACAAGCTGGCGAAGAAAGGTAAGATCGTGTTCGATTTCGGCCTATTCTGGGTCAAGGGCCAGCGCATCGCGACCGGCCAGGCGAACGTCAAGGCCTACAACCGTTATCTGTGCGACCTCATCCATGCTGATCGCGCCAAACCTTCATGGATTGTTTCGCACGAACTGGCGCTGGACGAGGCGCCGGAGGCTTACAAACATTTCGACGCGCGCGACAACGGCTGGACCAAGGTCATCCTGCATCCCGCCGGCGCGCAGAAGAGTCCAAAGCGGCAAAGCACTCAAAAGAAAGCCGTTCGCAAGGAAGCGTTGCACGTGCATTGAGAGAGACAAAAGTAAATTCAACGACAAACGAAGTTTTCCTGGCCCGAAGTTGACAGAGGAAAATATGGCAATTGATTTCAGCGGACAGGCGTCCATTATCTTTCAAAAATTAACGCTATGAAAAAATTAAATGACATAAAAATTGCCATCCTTACTGAAAATGGTTTTGAGCAAGTGGAACTTACCCGCCCAAAAGCCGCATTGGAAAATGCAGGCGCCAAAGTGGATGTAATATCTCCCCAACGCGGCAAGGTAAAAGCATGGGATAAAACTGATTGGGGGATTGAAGTGAAAGTGGACAAAGAGCTTGCTAATGTAAAACCTGCCGATTATGACGCGCTGGTCTTACCGGGCGGTGTAATGAATCCGGATAAATTACGTCAAAATGGGGATGCGGTAAATTTTGTAAAAGAATTTTTACAATCCGGTAAACCCATTGCCGCTATTTGTCATGGCCCACAAATATTAATTGAAACAGGATTACTGAAAGGTAAAACAATGACTTCATTTCCTTCTTTAAAAACTGACTTGAAAAATGCAGGCGTAAATTGGGTGGATAAAGAAATCGTTCATTGTGACAACCTGATTACGAGCCGGAAACCAGCCGACCTTGACGCCTTCAATGAAGAATTGATAAAAACACTTTCTCGTGAGGAATCGATGCCCGCTCACTCACCCGCGCAGCGTCAATGAAGGACCGGCGCGGGGAAAAGCAATTTCCTATCAGTTTAGTGGGCAGCAAACATCAACGACGGCAAACTACAGAAAGAAAGGTTCAATATGATACAGCAACGAACACTAATTGCAGCATCCATTGTCGGTATCGCGCTGGCCGCTGCCGTGACTGCATCGGCGGCAGGCCGTCCGGGACTCAGTCCCAAAGAACAACTGGGCAAGGCCCTTTTCTTCGATACCAACCTATCCTCACCCCCAGGCACGGCGTGCGCCGCGTGTCACGGCCCGGAGGTCGGCTTTACCGGCCCCGATGAGGCGATCAACGCCGCCGGGGCTGTCTATGAGGGAGCGGTTCCAGGCCGGTTCGGCAACCGCAAACCCCCGACATCCGCCTACGCGGGTGACAGCCCGGTTTTTCACCTCGACGCCGTGACCGGCAACTTCGTCGGCGGCATGTTCTGGGACGGGCGCGCCACTGGCTGGACACTCGGCGACCCGCTGGCCGAACAGGCGCAAGGTCCGTTCCTCAACCCGCTCGAACAGAATAATGCCAGTCCCGTTACGGTCGTGGCGAAGGTGGCCTCATCCACCTACGCCCCGCTCTTCAAGCAGGTGTGGGGACCTGGATCCCTCTCGCCCGCTAATGGTTCGCTGGCCTATGAACGCATCGCCCGTTCGATCGCTGCCTACGAGCGGTCGAAGGAGGTGAATCCCTTCAGCTCCAAGTTCGACGCCTACCTCGACAACAAGGCCAAGCTGACCAAACAAGAGAAAGACGGCTTCCGGCTCTTCTTGGGCAAAGGCAATTGCGCCAATTGCCACAGCGTCACACCCGACCGATGCAGCGAACGACCGCTCTTCACTGACTTCACCTTTGACAACCCGGGCATTCCCAAGAACCTGGAGAATCCTTTCTACGGCATGCTGGAGTTCAATCCGGACGGGGCTGACTGGATTGACCCGGGACTGGGCGGGTTCCTCGCTAAGGTGCCCGACTACGCCCAATACGCGGACGCCAACATCGGCAAGCACAAGGTCCCCACCCTGCGCAACGTGGACAAGCGGCCGGATCCGGGCTTCGTCAAGGCCTACGGCCACAACGGCTACTTCAAGTCGCTCAAGGAAATCGTGCACTTCTACAACACCCGCGACGTGCCGGGTGCGGGGTGGAATGGCGTGCCCTGGCCACTGCCAGAGATGCCTCTGAACGTGAACACCGCCGACCTGGGTAACCTCGGACTAAAGCACGCGGAGGAGGAGGCCATCGTCGCTTTCCTGCAGACGCTGACGGACGGCTACAAATCAGTCAAAGAGGACGGCCACAAGTCAGACAAAGACTGAACCTTGCTTGCGACTTGCTCTCGGCAGGCTTGAGAGTTTGAACGTTCTCGATATGTGTTCATTCGCTGGTGGACGTAGCAACCTGGTTTCACGTCCGCCAGCATTCATACGTTTATCAGTTATCAGTCTAATATTATGAACAAGAAAAGGATTCTTACCCTGGATCAGGCAAAAACAATCGGCGAACAATTGGGCATCCGCTGGGATAAGTTTGATCTTGAACAATTCCGCGCCGGTCTGGGTGTTGAATTGGAGCATGGCGCCGTTAATCAAACGACCAACGTTACCAACGATGACCCGCTGATGACCGGCAAAATCGCGTTGGCGCACTTGACTGAATTTCCTGACTACTACACCCGGCTGGCAAAAATGGAAGCAGAGGCNNACATGAACACGATCACCACCAAAGACGGAACACAAATCTACTACAAGGACTGGGGCTCGGGTCAGTCCGTCGTATTCAGTCACGGGTGGCCGTTGAGTTCGGACAGTTGGGAGTCTCAAATGCTCTTCCTGGCGTCCAACGGTTATCGCTGCATCGCCCATGACCGTCGCGGTCACGGCCGGTCCAGTCAGCCCTGGAACGGCAATGAAATGAACACCTACGCCGATGACCTGGCAACCCTCATGGACACGTTGGACCTGAAGAAAGCCGTCCTGATCGGCTTCTCCGCCGGCGGGGGCGAAGTGGCGCGCTATATCGGCCGCCACGGCACGAAGCGGCTGGCCAGGGCTGCTTTGATTTCCGCCGTCCCGCCGCTTATGCTGAAAACGGCGGCCAATCCCGGTGGCATGCCGATTGAGAAGTTCGACGCGATCCGCCTCGGCTCCATCGCTGACCGCTCGCAGTTTTACAAGGATCTCGCCAGCGGCCCGTTCTTCGGCTTCAACCGGACGGGCGCGAAGATTTCACAGGGTATGATTGACTGGTTCTGGCTGCAAGGGATGCAGGCCGGTCACAAGAACACCCTCGACTGCATCAANNATCATTCACGGTGACGACGACCAGATTGTGCCGATCGGCGTCGCGGGTCTGGCCTCCTCGAAACTCGTCAAGAACTCGACCCTGAAGGTATATGCCGGCGCACCCCACGGCCTGACCGCCACGCACAAGGAACAACTCAACGCCGATCTTCTGTCCTTTCTTAAGGCAGAGGAACTTGTCGGCGCAAGATTCCCCGCGCAGCGTCAATGAAAGGCGGCGCGGCAAGAAGTAATTTCTTATTAATGTTTAGTTCACTCATTGTGCGGCTCCTATCGAGGTTTCAATGATGACAATGACCCTTGAACGTCGGAATGTAAGCAATCGCAGACGCTCCAGTGCGGGCGCGGTGAAATGTCGCCGAACATTTCTGCGGTTTTTCCCTTTGGGGTTTCAGGATAAAACTTACCTAGCCTGGGAGCGGAACTATAAGTGGAGCGCCCATGAGCGCTGGGAAAATCTGCTCGATCGATCGACATTTCGGAAATTACTGCGAGCGGGTGAATATGTTGAGGCTGCGGCGCGCGCGGTGCGAATCGAATCTCGGACGAATCTATTATTCTCATTTGAAAAGATGGCGCTGAGGGACGCGGTGAAGTCGCCGGAGGGTGCGCGGCTGTTTGCGAGGGGACTTTATGATTTTTTGCATCGAGGGGGACAACTGGAAAAGAAGTTTGAGCGGTGGTGCGAGGTTGTTGGGGAGTTACCGCGAAGGCAGACGCGGGTTTTGACTTGGCCGGTGGTAACGGTGTTCGGATTTATCGCGAGCCCGGAGACGCAAATATTTTTGAAGCCGAACGTCACGCGAGAAGCCGCCAAGGAATATGGATTTGATTTCAGATACAGCTCGCGGCCGGGGTGGGAGACGTATGCGAGCCTTTTGGAATTTGCGGATGTGGTAAGGAGAGATCTTCGGGAGATGCGGCCAAGGGATTTGATTGATATTCAATCATTTATTTGGGTGTTGGGGTCGAATGAGTATTGAAAGATTCGAGGATTTTATGAAAACAACCGGCTCCGATCCGGCCACCGTTCGGGTCACACCCCGCACGACCAAGTTTTCACTGGCGGCGAA
>PLQC01000005.1 GCA_003159675.1 Limisphaerales bacterium | reverse complement strand
GAAGCGGTCGAAAAAGCGATCAAGGAATCCTGCGCCGCCTGCGGCTGCAAATAAGCGGAGACTCCGGGGCAGCCACCCGGCGAACAATTGCCGGAGGCATGATTATCAGAAGACATTGGCTGCTCGGGCTGGCCTTTGTCCTCACCGTTGCCATCACGGGGTGTCGGCGGTGCGGACGGCGCGGAAGGCAGTGTATTGGCGTTCCCGCATGGACGAATCGATTCATGGCTGAATGACGGTCGGTTGCATCCCGCACTCCTACCACAAACAAAAAAACGGAAAAATCTATGAAAAGTAAAAATGTGCGGATGCTACTGTCTCTGACGATTATGAGTATGGTCGTCGTTTTGAATATTCCGGGACAAACTCTTAACCCGGTCCGGCCTCCTGTGCAACCGATACAACCCGCCCCGGCACAACCCATGCCGGCGAAACCTGCGCCGGTAATACCCGAGCCTGTGATACCGGGCCCCGCTCAGCCCGCGCCTGTTCAGCCAGGGCAGCCTATTCGGCCGGGGCAGCCTGTTCAGCCGGGAGGACCCGGGGCATTCGGCACCAATCACCCGGCCTGGTCCACCAATCGTTCGTCCGAATCCCCCAACTAACTGTCCTCCTCAGATACCGGAAAAATCGCGTATGAAAGATCCAGTCTATAAACTCATCGAACTCACCGGCACCTCGACCACTTCCATCGAGGACGCCGTTGATAAGGCCATTCAACGTGCGCACAAAACCATCAAGAACCTGTGCTGGTTCCAAGTTGTCGAAACGCGCGGCGACATCAACAAGGGGAAGGTGCATCAATGGCAGGTGACCATCAAAGTCGGCTTCACCGTGGAAGGCTGAGCGCGGCCGGACCTGGAAATCTGCGGACTGATTTTAAATATTTATGACAAAAGAAAACATCACCACAGGATTGAACATCACTCGCGAACAGATGATCCAACTACTGAACGAGGATCTGGCGGGGGAATACCAGGCGATCATTGCCTACACCGTGTACAGCCAGGTGCTGAAGGGTGCCGCGTACACAGACATTGCGCGGGAGTTGGAAACGCATGCCGGGGAAGAACTGGCGCATGCCATAAAAATTGCCAAACAGATTGATTATCTGGGCGGCATGCCGGTCGTGACGCCCAAGCCGGTTAAAACCTCAAATGACCCGGTCGCAATGCTGCGCGCGGATTTGGAGAACGAACGGGAAACGGTGGGGCGTTATCGCGAGCGCATCCGCCAGGCCGAGGCGATGGGCGAATTTGCGTTAAGCGAGACCTTGCGCGCGATCATCGTGCAGGAGCAGGAGCATGAAATTGATTTGAGCGCTGCGCTGGACATCAATGTGCCTCCCGCAAAAAAGCCTGCAGACAGAAAAATGGTCGAAACCAAGTAAAGGGCATCTATGTCTCACTATATCTCAAGGAATTCGTCACTTGTATGAAACCCTCTTCCGAGAATAACCCTATTCACCACACACAGAAAATCAAAGCTCAGATGCGTCAGCTCATCGATCATCTGCGCGAAGACGTTGGAAAAGTCACGGAGCCGAAAGCGCAGGCGCTATTCGAGACTTCGGCGGAAGTGCTCACCGGCTTGGTCAAAGCATTCGGCGATTATGAGAAAAAAAGCGAACAGGCGTGGGGAACTAAACCCATGGCGTCCCGCCCGAAAGAAAGAACCACCCATGCCTCAAGGCGATAAATCCAGTTATACTGACAAACAGAAACGCCAGGCGACACACATCGAGAAAGGCTACGAGAAAAAAGGCGTCGGCACGAAAACCGCCGAAGCACGGGCGTGGGCCACCGTAAACAAAATCACCGGCGGCGGCAAAAAAAGCGGGTCCGGCAGGAAGAAAGACTGATTAACGCGGATCCCGATCCAAGGCCCTGAAGTCCTGGGCGTCACGGAAATCCAGAAAGCGATTATGAATATCAAGAAAGCAGCGACAGGCCATCCCATCCTACAGGTCCTCGCGGAACGGTGGAGCCCCTACGGCTTTGAAGACCGTTCGGTGTCGGAGGCCGACCTCCGTTCGTTGTTTGAAGCGGCTCGCTGGGCAGCGTCCTCCTACAACGAACAGCCTTGGAACTATCTGGTTGCGATCAGGGAAAACCCCCAGGAGTTCGGACGACTTCTCTCCTGTCTCGTGGAAGCAAACCAGGCGTGGGCCAAGGCCGCACCGGTGCTTGTCTTGGGCATCGTCCGTTTGCAATTTGCAAAGAACAACCAGGACAATCGGGCCGCCGTTCACGACCTGGGTCTGGCCGCCGGGAATCTGGTGGCGGAGGCAACCGCGCGAGGCCTCTCTGTCCATCAGATGATCGGCATCCTCCCCGACAAGGCGCGGGAGATTTACCAGATACCGGAGCATTTCGAGGCGTGGACGGCCATGGCCATCGGATACAAAGCCGACCCGGCCAAACTGCCGGATGCCCTGAAGGAACGCGACCTGGCACCCCGGCAGCGAAAGCCCTTGAGTGAGTTCGTGTTCACCGGCCACTGGGGAAAACCGTCACCGCTCGTGCTGAAACGCGACATCTGACAGCGTGTGACAGGGCCAACTTGATTTCATGGGGTGAACACCCCATACCGCGCACTCAGCCAGCCGGGTATCTTTTTCCCGCAACATCTAAAACAAATATTAATCCGGAAATCACTTATGAATACGAATACGGAATCACAGCGGGCGTTCGAACAAAACAAGACGCGGTTTCTGAAACTCATTTCCAACTCCGCATCAGCCACACTGGGCATGGCCCTGGTGACGGGGGGACTCCTGGTTCCCCGTGCAAACGCGGAAACGACGGTCTCCACGGCGGACCAAGACTTTATGCTGGCGGCCGCCCAGGGCGGCATGACCGAGGTGAAGCTGGGCGAACTGGCTGCCCAAAACGGGAAGCGCGACGATGTCAAGGCGTTCGGCCAGAGGATGGTGAAGGATCATACGGCCATCAATGACGACCTGAAAGTCTTGGCCGCCCAAAAGGGTGTGACTCTACCCGACAGCCTGGATGCAAAACATCAGAGGATGGTGGATAAAATGGCCGCCCTGACGGGTTCGGAATTCGACGATGCCTACATCGCCGACATGATAAAAGGCCACAAAAAGGATGCCAGGGCATTCAAAGCCGAATCTTCCCGAACGCAAGACGTGGACATTAAAGGTTTTCTGGATAAATCCATTCCGATTGTGGTCGAGCATTTGAACCGCATCACTGCCATGAAAAAATAGCGGTTTTCGGTACGATCATGCTCTTGGTTGCGGGCGCGATACCGGCAGTTGCGGATAATCAAAAGGCCAGCGTTCCGAACAACGCAGATTGCCAGTCCAAAACCATGAAGTCCTTTCCAATCGTCATCCTGGGCGGAGGCGTGGCTGCCGGATACGCGGCCAAGGAGTTCGTCGCCCAGAGCGGCAAAAAAGGGGAGCTGGCAATCGTCACGGCAGAAGATGCGCTTCCCTATGAGCGTCCGCCTTTGTCCAAGGGTTTTCTGGCCGGCAAGGAAGAAGCCAGTGACATTCAGATTTCTGACGCCGCCTTTTATCGCCACCATGGCATCGCTGTTTACCGCAACTTACCGGTGGGGAAAGTGGACTTTCGACGACGCCGTCTCCAGAGCACTTCAGGCAAAGTCATTGGCTTTGATCAATTGCTCCTCGCAACGGGTTCGACGGTTCGACGGTTGAAAGTGCCGGGAGCCGACCGGTCCGATGTCTTTTATCTGCGGCAGATGAAGGATTCAAAGGCCATCCAGGCGCAGATCAAACGAGGAAATCGGGCCGTTGTGATCGGATCAGGCTTTATTGGAATGGAGGTTGCCTCCGTTCTGGCAAGTCACGGAGTGCGCACGACCATGGTCTTTCCCGACGATCGTGTTTGGAAACGACTTTTCACATCTCCGGTTTCAACTTTTTTTGAGCGTCAGTTTGCCGCGCATGGCATCACCTTTATGAAAAGTGAAAAGGTGGTTGCTTTGACGCATAAGAATCATGAGTGCCAGGTCGTATTGGCATCGGGAAATCAAGTGCCCACAGATTTTGTCGTGGCAGGAATTGGAGTGACCCCGACCGTGGAACTGTTTCACCGGACACCGCTGGACACGGATGACGGTATCAAGGTCAATAAATTCCTTGAGACCCGCGTGCCGGGCGTATGGGCTGCCGGTGATATCGCCAACTACCCCGATCAACTTTTCCATCGTCGCATGCGGGTGGAGCACTGGGACAACGCCGTGGAGCAAGGGCGGGTGGCGATGCGCAACATGATGGGAAACTTTCAGCCGTTTATTCACGTTCCGTATTTCTTCTCGGATGCTTTTGACCTCTCTTATGAATTTTGGGGCGATGCGGATGGCCACGACCAGGTCGTTTATCGCGGCAATATGAATCAAAAGCAGCTCAGCGTCTGGTGGCTTAAACAGCAAACACTTTGCGCCGCCTTGATCATGAACCGTCCGGAGGAAGAACGGGCGGTCGCCCCTCGCTGGATTTTGCGACGCCCACGGTTGGACCCGAAGGCGCTCCAAAACGTCCGCAACCTAAAGTCACTCGATACCACCTTCGGGCGCCAGGACTAGTTCCACATTTCAATTCAAATGCTCCGTGTTCATATTGAGGCAAGGGCTGAATGAGATCGATTCAGTGGCATATAACCGGGCAAGCGCTGCCACTGATATTATTAAGGAAAGGATTTAAATGAAAAATTCACGCGCGGGTCAGGAAAACAAAATTTCCACGACGGGTTTTGGACGGGTTGGCCTTGAAACTGTCAAAGCCCCACTCAAACCCCAAGAGACACCAGAGAACGCTGCCGGGAAGGCCAATCCACAACCACCCATTCAGCCGGTTTCGGAGCGGTTTCCCGCGCTGGAGGAACGGGAAATTATTCTCACGTTTTTCGCTCCGAAAGCCAGGGAAGTGACTGTGGCCGGCAATTTCAACAACTGGCGCCCGGATGCCACGCCGCTGAAAAACACGGGCGCCGGAAAATGGGTTGTCCGCTTGATGCTCAGGTCCGGCCAGTATGAATATCGCTTCGTCGTGGATGGCCGGTGGAGCGAGGATCCCCGGGCATCTCAACGCGTGGCCAATCCCTATGGCGACTTCAATTCTGTTCTCATGGTGCCATTGGCAGTCAGGACATCTATTTTGTGATTACGAAAATCACCCTCCCGCTGCTTGCGGCGATGTTATCGGTCGCTTGCGTTCTGACCGGCTGTCAATCGCCAAAGGCCGCGTCTCCATCGAGGAGCGGTGCCGCGCAATCGACGCGAAACAATTGCTACAGTTTGCTCCATCAACTCCTGGACGAACAAAAGGACGTCAGCATCCTGCGCTTCATCAAGCCGGAACATTCCGATGTTAAGAACCTGATCAAGAAAATCGCCACTGCTTCCGGGACTGGAGCGAAACTGCTGGAGGAATTTGCCAGACACGATCCTTCGATCAAGCTGGACGACATCCGGCTTCCACCCGGCGAAGAAAGCACACGCGATGCGATTGCGTCCACCAAGGAGAAGGAATTATTGAGTCAGACCGGCGACAAATTTGAGCTGACCTTACTTTTGACCCAGACCGAGGCGTTGAGTTATGCCTGGCACCTGGCAAAAGTCGCCGGCGAAAACGAGCCTCAACCCGATCGCGCCCGTGCGCTGGCAGGCGTGAGTGAAGATATGGAGAACCTTTACCACGAAGTGTTCGTGCTGTTGCTGTCGCAAACAAAATCATCGGCGACGAACTCGATCAGAACTCAACCAGATTAGCGCGGGCCGCTGCGTGAAGGGTTCTTCGTAGTCCTTGATGGGGATGATGACGGAGACGGGTTTGCCCTTGCGCGTCACAATTTCGGGTTCGGGCAGTGTTACTTTCAGGGCGATAACCTATCAGGCGGACGGCTTGGCGTAAATCTCATTTCCCTTTTCTGCAAACTCGCGGGACTTTTCTCCCATTCTTTTATCCGAAGCGGCCTCGGCAAAATCGGCGACTGGTCGGGCACGGCTGGTTCCATGGCCGCGAAAGGGATGGTGGCCGTTCCGTTCTTCCTGACCATGGCCATTCTTTTTGAACTCGGTGGAGGACTGTCGGTTCTGATTGGATTCAAAGCGCGCCTGGGTGCCTGGGCACTCCCAAGCGATTCTCCTGGCGCACCCGCTGCGGCTGGCCTTCGCCACAGCCGCAGTCCGGGGACGGTGTTTGGACGCGCCTGAATGGGTTCTCGGGCTGGCGACGGTTCGACTTGAGCGAGCCTCAGTTCAGGTACTCCGGATTCTTGGCCGTCGAATCGTACTGTTGTTCGGTCTTGAACAGTTCGTACCGCCCATTGCGGGCCACCTCTGCCGTCCGGGCCAGCAAGGCGGCCACGTCGGTTGAACTCATCGGCTTGAAGGTGCGCGCCGCCTCAAACGCCTGATCGAGCAGCTTCATGCTGTCGATGCCGTTGATGACGACCGAAGTGGGCAGATTCAAGGCGTAGTGAAGGCATTCAATGGGCTGGACCGCCTTGCTCTTGAGGATGTCTCCCGAACCCATTGATTTCATTCCGAGCACCCCAATTTGCTCTTTGACCAGCACGGGCAGGACCTGGTGCTCAAAACTGCGGTAATGCGCGTCCATCACATTCAAGGGCATCTGCACGGTATCGAACCGGAACTGATGCTGCGCCGCCATTTGAAGCATGTGCAAATGGATGGACGGATCCTTATGCCCGGTGAATCCGATGTAGCGGAGTTTGCCGGCCTTCTTGGCTTCCAGAACCGCCTCCAAGGCTCCGCCCGGAGCAAAAATCCTATCCGGATCGTCCATGCGGATAATCTCGTGAAACTGAAGCAGGTCCACGTGGTCGGTCTGGAGGCGCCGGAGGCTTTCATCGATCTGGGCCGCGGCACCCGTTTTGCTGCGGCCGTCGATTTTGGTCATCAGAAACACCTTGTCCCGATAACCGTCCCGCAAGGCCTTTCCCATCCGCACTTCGCTTTTGCCCTCGTGATAGTCCCAACAGTTATCCATGAACGTGATGCCGCGGTCGATTGCACTGCGGACGATTTTGAGGCTCTCGCTCTCCAGCACGGGGTTGCCGATGTGAAACCCTCCCAGGCCGATGGCTGAGACTTTCTCGCCCGTCCGTCCCAGCAAGCGCTGGGGCATTTCCTTCTTGGTCTCGGCCAGCAAAACCTGTGGCGTTGCGCTGGCCAATACCGTCGCCGCCGTGGCGGACTTCAAGAACGAGCGTCGGCTCATTGCGTCAATCTGATTTGTCGGATCGAGCCGGGGTATCTCGTCAAAAGTCGTGTGCATATTTTGTCCTGGGAGAAGTTATGGTTTTTCGTGCTTTGAGAATAGACTGCAATCTGGGGCGTTCGCTATGGGGTGTTTACCCCAGCTCGTCTCCATGGAATCGAGCGGCTCAAAATTGGGATATTCGCGACGGGGCATTTCGTCCGTCACCATCAAAGTCCGACACGGCAGCCGTGGGCGCTGAAGCCGGCTCCAAAGCTCGTCAGCCACCAGTCGCCTTTTTCATCGGGCGACCCGTCGCGCAAGGCCCGCTCCAGGGCGAACAGCACCGAGGGGCTGCTCACGTTGCCGCACTCGCGCAAAACCTCTCGGCTGGCGGTAAGGTCGAAGCCATGACAGGATTTTTCAATCGCATCGAGCACGTCACGTCCGCCGACGTGCGCGATCATGTGGGTGATGGATCGGACTCCGGCACGATTGCGTTCACCCGCCAATAATGTTTCCACGGCAGCGGCGGCCAGCTTGGGCACTGCGGCATCAAGCAAGTTGCGTAATTTGCCTCCTTTCATTTCAAACCGTATGCGATCCCGGTTCTCCGGCTGATGCAGGGTGGTGAAGCTGTCGCACCGCAGGCCGCACGGCCCCGGCGTTCCGCGCCAGATGGTGGCGGCGGCCCCGTCGCCAAACAAACATGCGCTGACCAGCACACCGGGATCGTCATCCAAATAAAACGCTGCGGAACACACTTCCACCGCTACGCAGGCCACGACTGCCGCTGGCTGCGCCGCCAAGATCGCTTGCCCCGCCCGCAGGCAGGGGATTGCGGCACCACAACCCAGGCCCACCAGATCCTGCAAGAACACATCAGTGCGCAGGCCGAGTTGCTCGGCCACGTAGCTGGTCACCCCGGGGCAGAGATAGCCGGTGCATGTGCAGATAAGCAACGCGTCCACCTGACCAGCGCCAAGACCGGCCTGCGTCAGCGCTGAGGCCAGTGCGCGGGCGGCGAGCCGGGGCGCTTCCACCCGGAAGGCCTCGTTGAGTTCGTCGGGCGTCAGCGAGAAGACGCGCTCGATGTCCGACATCGCGAAATGCCGGGTGGAGATGCCCCTGTCGTGTCGCAGGATCGCCTGGAGGGTGAGCAATGAGCGGCGATTGAGACGCAGGCGCACCTCGGATCGTTGAACGATGTCCCAGCATTCGGCTTGCGTGAACGCTGCGGGTGGGAGGGCGGTGGCGAGGGCGTGTAGATACATGGGTGGAGATCAGTGCAACAGCCGATACGGAGGGGTGAGAGGAAGAAGTCCGCCGTGCGCGTCTTGGCATTTATCCCCAGAGACCGGCCTTGGATGTTGCCGTCCAGGAGAGTGCGGCGATACAAATCCTGTTCGGCCGGTTTTAGGGTGAAATGCGTAGTGAAGAATTCGCAGGCCTCCTCCTGCGTTGCGTACGGTGGGGTGGGCGGTGCCCAGACCTCTGAGGATGGTCTTCACCAGTTCGCTCCTGGTTTGAACCGGATGATGGCGGCGATCCGAAACCAGCGGGCCGGCTCCACGGAAACCCTGACGCTGTGGAGTTGCCGCAACAAAGTGCTCAGTTCACTGATTTTGAAGCCGCGCCGGACGGAGAGGAGTGCGTCATGCCGGACCCCTGTCGGCGCACCGGTGCCGGCCAGCAGCAGTCTTGCCGCCAGAGACGCCAGTCGCGAGCGCCGGAGATCATTGATCAGCACGCGGTTGAGCACGAAACCGCGGAGCTTCTGCAGCAGCGTGAGAATTTGTGCATTGCTGAAATGATGGAAGCACATGGAGGCCACAGCACAATCATATGATTCGGCTGGTTGGTGGGTGAAGACGTCCTCTTGAAGCAGTTGTACCGCCGGGTCACCCGCCCGGGCAAGTTGCCGGTGCGCAATGTCAGCCGCGTGGCCGGCCATTTCTAGGCAGGTGAAGTGCAGGGGAATGCCGTTCGCGCGCGCCCACCGGCTAACCGCCAGCGGGATGTCGCAGCTTCCCGACCCGATGTCGAGGATGCGCAGGGGGGCACCGTCATGGCGTCCCGCAGTTTCGGCGGCCAGAAAACGCCGGACTATCCGGATGCCGCCGAAGTGACAATTGACCGCCTCCATGAACCGGTAGCTGGCGGCGGCTAGCGCCGGGTCGCAGTCTGGGCGGTCCAGGAACTCCGTTGCAG
>PLQC01000131.1 GCA_003159675.1 Limisphaerales bacterium | reverse complement strand
GCTCGCGCCCCGCTGCGGTCGACAATCCCCGCTATAAAACTGTCCTCGATGTCTTGTCACTTTTCTGTCCTCGATGTCCTGTCACCGTGCCGGGCGCGCGCGCTCCCCCGAAGAGCAGGAAATTTGCGGGCTAAGGCGTGGCGCTTCTCAGGCCTTTTGAGACCCCGACTTTTTGCTGCTGCGAGCGGCGACGATACGACGTGCCTCGTTGGCGATCATGCCCAGGAAACGGAACAGACGCCGGGCGGCGCTCATCTCGGGCCACGCGAGGAATTGTTCCCGCGCGAGCCGGTCCGCCTGGGCGTTGCGGCCAAGCGCCCGCAGGCATTCGATCTTCATGTCCTGCGCCTGGCGCAGGCGCAGGTCGGCCATCTGTGTGGCTTCGATATATTTGAGCGCCTCGGTGTGGTTGCCGTTTTTGATGCGTTGCTGGGCATGGGAGAGCAACCGCGTCACGGCCATGACTTCCTGCCGGATATAGAGCGGGTTGAACACATTACGCTCCTCCGGGCTCAACGCGGTGTGCCGTTCCTCCTGAAAAACACAGTAGAGGTCGGAAAACGCCTTCTCTTCCTCGTTCGTCAATGTCGTCCAGATCTTTTCCAGTTCCGCCGATGCCGCCGCGCGTGATTTTTCGTCCGGGAAATCCATGGCCGCGACAAGCTTTTGGGCGCACTCCTTGCGCTCGGGCATCAACAACTGGAAGAACCTTGTCCAGAACGGTACGCACCGCATCCGCTGGGTCTTTCCCTTGCCGCCGCCGATGGGGTTGATGGTCATGGGAATCTGGGCGCAACGGCCGGCCATCTGCGCGATCTGCTCGACCCATTTGTCGTCGAACCAAAATGCGAAGACGCCGGGGAAAACCTTCTCGTACCCGAGTGCGAGCAGGAAGCCCCAGCCGATGAACGGATAGGTGGCCTGTTCCGCGTTCGGGTCGTGGGCGAAGGCCAGCATAATGCCATCCCGGTACCGTCCGAATTCCGTGCGGACGATGTCGTCCCAGCCGGGCGTGTCGAATCGGGCGTCATCGCACGAGATCATATACACCTCGGACGCCCGGCCGGAGGCATTCCAGAGGGCCTGGTGCGCCTGGCCGAGCGCCGGCGGCCTCGGGCCGAACTGCCAGTGAACCCGGAAATCCAGGTTCTTGAATCTGCCTCCGTCAACGGCCTTGCGGGTGATTTCGTCGTCGTCATCCACGTAAAGCCACACCGCCAGTTTGTCCTTTTGAGCCGTGTTCGCCTTCAGGGTGGCGAGTTCTTCGTCGAGCATGTCCGGCCGGGCCCGCGTCGCCATGAGAATGGAGATTTCGCCCCGTCGGATGCCTGCTTGGACCGGGTCGAGGGCGGTTGAATTCGATGGACTCATGGTCGGGAGAGACTAAGGGGTTGCGTGATGGATTCAACCTGAAAACCGAATGGGTGGAACGGCGACCCGCCCGTTCCGGTCGGCGACCCGCCGACCGGAGGAGTTGGACGATTGGCGACCTTTTGGCTTGAGATTTCAAGTGGAACGCCCCGCTCCATTCCGTCCGGCGGGTCGCCGGGCGGGACGGGCCAGTGGCCCGTGCTACCCATTCGAATTCAGCCGACGGTTCCCGTGGATGCTTGGGAGATGAACTCACGCACGGCGTCCACCGTGCGGGGAATCGGAAAGAGCCCCCGGATTCTTTCATTGTTCGCTTCCACCACTCGCGGGGCGGCATCCGCGGGAAGCGCCGACAGGTTCAATTCCCGGTTGGCCAGCCGGGCGATTTCCCGCATCGAGATCAATCCATCCCCGCAGAGGTTGAACGTGCCTCCTTCGATTCGGCGTTCGATCAGAGCCCACGCGATGCCGGCGACGGCATCGGTTGGAAGGTATTGATAGCGGGAATCGGGGTGGATGCGGAGCGGAAGGCCCTGGAGGATGTCAAAGACCGGGTTCTTCCTCAACCCAGGGCCCACCATGCCGGCCAGACGCAAAATCAGCCAGTGCGGCGCATAATGCTCGACCAGTTGTTCGGCGAGACGTTTGTGGAATCCATACCTGGAAACGCGCGCCAGATCGACCGGCGAATCCTCGCGCGTCGTCGCCGGCGAAGTCAGATCGCTGTAAACGTCCACGCTGGAAACATGCACCTGCAAGGCCGCGGGAAATTTCTTCAGTGATTTCAGCCGGTGCACAACGGAGGATTCAAACTCGGCGACAGGATCCTGATCGGCAAGGTATTTCCGCGAATTGCAGGCGGCTTCGATGACCACGTCGGCGGGCGCGGCGGGGAGGGTGTCGAAGTTCTGGCGCGTCACGCAGACGAGCTCGATATCGGCGCGCGGCCGGAGGAGGCGCACAAAGGCGGAACCGACGAATCCATTCGCGCCAATGACGGTGACACGCATGGTTGTTTAGAGGCGCAGGCCGGGGGGCTTGCTGAGGAACCACTCGATCGTTTGCCGCAGTCCTTCGCGCAGGGTCGTGCGGCATTCGCACCCCAGCCGCTCCTTCATCCGGGTGACGTCGAAGCCCTTGTATAACTGGCCGTCCGGTTTGGAGGTGTCCCAGACCACTTTGCCCTGGTAGCCGGCCAGTTCCGCGACCCGTTCGGTCAATTCCTTGATCGTCACGGCGCGGCCGGAGGAAATATTGATGATATCGCTGCCTTCGTATTTTTCCGCGGCGGCGACGATGACTTCGCAGGCATCCTTCACGAAGACGAAATCGCGGGTGGGGCGTCCGCTGCCCCAGGCGGTCACTTCGGGGTTATTGGCGGCCTTGGCTTCGAGGAATTTCCGGATCAACGCAGGAATGACGTGCGAGTTATTGAGATCGAAATTATCGAAGGGTCCATAGAGGTTGCCGGGCACGAGGACAATTGCGTTGAAGGCGTGTTGGCGGCGGTAGGCTTCGGCCTGGACGGCGCTCATGGCCTTGGCCAGGGAGTAGGGGGCGCTTTCCGCCTGCGGCATGCCGTTGAAGAGCTCGGTTTCCTTGATCGGGCTGGGCGCATGCGCGGGATAACTGCATCCTCCCATGAGGGTGATGTATTTCCGCACCCCGGCGCGCCAGCATTCATGAAGCATCAGGGTCCCCATCAGGAGGTTTTCATAGCAGAATTCCGCCGGGCGGGATTTGTTGGCGCCGATGCCGCCGATAAGGCCGGCGAGATGAAACACGATTTCGGGTTGATGATCCTGTAACAGCCGGCGGACCTGCGTCTGTTCGAGGAGGTTGTAATCCCGGTGCGAAGGGGTCGCGAGCTGGCAGGGTTTTTCGCGGAGGAGCGGCACGAGATTGGATCCGACGAAGCCGGAGGCGCCGGTGACGAGCACCTTGCGTGCGGCCCAGAGATTCCGTCCCTGGATTTGCGTTTTGTCGTCTGCCATAGAATCAAGCCGGCGGGGTGGGAGGGTCCGGGTTCAGTTCGCGGAAGGGTTCGAGTTGCTGGTGGGCGCGGGCCTTGTCATCTTTGGCAAAGTCCTCTTCGAGGTCGAAGTAGATGATCTGGCTGCCGGAGAATTCAAATTCAAAGGGCACGTGGATCAGCCGGCTGAACCGCTTCCTGACCTTGCTTTGGCGTTCGGGCGGGACGAAGAACAGGATGAAACCGCCGCCGCCCGCGCCGAGCAATTTGCCGCCCAGAGCGCCGGTCGCGAGGGCCTCCGCGTAAAGCGCGTCCACCTGCGGGTTCGAGACCTTCTCGCTCAGGCCGCGTTTGGCCAGCCACGCCTGGTGCAGCAGTTCGCCGAACGCCGACAAGTCGCGTTTGCTGTTCAGGATCTCGCAGCTTTGCTCGACGCACTCCCGCATTCGATTCAACAATCCCGCCCGCGCTTCCACGCCGGCGACATAACTGGAGGCGACGTCCGACGCCGTGCGTTTGATGCCGGTGTAGAACAGCATCAAATGGGAATTCAACTCCTTCAGGCGGTTCTGCGAAAGCGTCATCGGCTGGACGGAAAAGTCTCCGTTTTGAAGGAAACTGATGCGGTTGACGCCGCCGAACGCCGCGCACACCTGGTCCTGAGAACCGACGGTTTCCTTGAGGATGTCCTGTTCCAGGTGGATTCCTTCGGAGGCCAGTTGTTTTTTGCCGACGACCTTGCCTTTGAGCGCATAGAGCGCGTGCAGCAGGCCGACCGTGAAGGCCGAACTGGATCCCATGCCGCTGCGGCCGGGGAGGTCGCCGCCGTGGTGGATCTCGATGCCGCGCTCGATTTTCAGGTAGCGCAGGGTTTCACGGACGGAGGGGTGGGTGATCTCCTCGACCGTGTGGCAGAGTTCGATTTTTGAATAGACCACGCGGATGCGGTGTTCGAGGAACGGCGGGAGATAGCGGCACGTCAGGTAGCAATACTTGTTGATGGTCGCCGCGAGCACCGCGCCGCCGTGCTGGCGATACCACGCCGGGTAATCCGTCCCGCCCCCGAAAAAGGAGACGCGATAGGGAGTCCTGCTGATGATCATGATCTCGGTTGCTCTGCTGTCTGCCAAAATCCCCTATGTTCCCGCACGAACGCTTCCGCGAGCGGAAGGGATTCCGGGGTACCAATATCCAAAAATGGGGCCTGAGTCACGCAGACTTTCAGCCGGACCCGGCGGGTGGTGAGTTCGGGAAAGACTTCCTTTTCAAAACTCAGGGGCGTCCGGTCCGGAAAAAACCGGAGTGTCGATGCGCGGACCAGATAGACGCCGGCATTGATCGTGCCGGCGCCGGGCCGTTTTTCCCGAAACGCAACCAGTTCACCGGCGGCGCTCTGCTCGATGGTGCCGTAGCGCGAGGCATCGGGCATCGGCACACCGAGGAGGGCGCCGTCGATGCCGGTTTCGGCCAGGGACCGCAGCATTCCGTCCAGCGGCGCCAGCGCCAGAGAATCGCCGTTGAGGATCAGCCAGGCCGGAGGGTTTTCCGCGGAGTCACGGACGGCGTTGAGGAAGCCTCCGGCGGTGCCCAACGGTTTCGTTTCCGGCACACAGCGCACGCTGACGCCCTTGACGGGCTGCGTCTGGAAATGGCGCTCGATGGATTCCCCCAGATGCCCGGTGGAGAGGATCACGCGGCGGATGCCTTGCCCGGCGAGGTAACGGACCATCCATTCGAGGAACGGCCTTCCGTTCACGGGCGCCATGGGCTTGGGAAGGTTCGGCAGCAGATGTTGAATGCGGGTGCCCAGGCCGCCCGCAAGCACCACCGCGGTCACTGGATCAGGCGAGACGTTCACGCGGTGGCCGTGGGGGGTTCAAACGTTCGAGTAGATCGTGTTTCGCAGGATGACGTAACCCTTGATCAACTCCTGAATGCCGCGGTCCAGGTTCCACTCGGGTTTGAAACCGGTGGCGAGGATGCGCGCATTAGACACGATGTAATCCCTTTTGTCCGGGTCCTCGCCGATGGGCGCCTCGAGATAAACGAACTTGGGCAGGTGCCGCTTGATCACCGCGCACAATTCGAGTTTGGACAGGTTTGCATCCTCGAGGCCGACGTTATAGGGCCGTCCCTTCATGCCGTCGAAATGGGCCATCCCGTGCAGAAACGTCCGCACGACATCGCGGATATGGATGTAATTGCGTTTGAAGTGGCCCTCGAAAATCATCACGGCCCGGTCATTCACGGCGCGATAGACAAAATCGTTCACGAGCAGGTCCAGTCGCATTCGGGGCGACAGGCCGAACACGGTGGCGAGGCGGAAGCTGATGCTGTTTTCGCGCTGCAGCACCGCTTCCTCGGCTTTGACTTTTGTGACGCCATAGGTGGAAATGGGCCGGAGCGGCGACTCTTCGGTGCAGGGTTTGCCCTTTTCGCCGACGCCGTATCCGCTGTTGGTGACCGGCATGATGATCCACTGGCTTTTCGAGGCCAGCCGGCAGAGCGTTTCCACGGCTTCCTGGTTGGTGGTCCGGGTGGCGATGGCATCGGTGTTGCACAGCGGCACGCCCACGAGCGCGGCCAGCGGAATGATCAGGTCGGCTTTGGCAACCAGCGGCCTGACCACGGCTTCATCGCGGCAGTCGCCGCGCACCACCTGGAATCGGTCGGAATGGCAGCAGTCCAGGAGACTGCTTTGGTTGAAGTAAAAATTGTCCAGGACGGTCACATCATGGCCCTGAGCCAGCAGTGTGGGCGTCAAGACCGAACCGATGTAACCGGCGCCGCCGGTGACCAGTATTTTCATATCGATCGTCGCTGTGAACCGTTGTGTCCGTCCCCGGCAAATCCAAACCGTTACCGGGACGCCGTTCGCGCGGGTTTTGCCGGTGCCTTGTGTCCGGCCGGGGCGCCCGGCTGAATCGGGGCCGGCGCCGCTTGTTCCCTGGAAAAAATTACAAACCCAAGCAGCAGCAAACCGATCACGATGGCGGCGAGGCTCACGTACATGGGGGCCGTGTCCGGCTTGAACAGGAACTCGACGTTGTGGGTTCCGGGCTGCAAATACACTCCGCGCATGATAAAATCGCAGCGGAGAAGTTCGGCTCTCCTGCCATCCACCCAGACCTGCCAGTTGGGATCGTACTTGTCAGCGAGCATGAGGATCGACGGCGCGTTGGCGACGGCGTGGAGCTTGATGTCCTTTGGGGCGTAACTGGAGAATTCCACCGTTTCGGCGTTCCCATCGGAGGCGGGATGTTTTGTCGGAGACGGAACGGGCGACGCCAGCAGGACCCGTTGAGCCGGATCAAACGCGGGCGCGGCCAATTCTTCGAGGGTGAGAAAATCGTTCGTGCCGACCTGGTTCAACAGGGCGAGGTTGTTTGAGCTCAGAGAAGTCTTGTTGAGTGTCCTCAGGGCGTTTGGGTCGTCAGCGGGCGTTTGCCAGTTTGCAAAGAGTATTGCCCGCGGCAGGGCGCCGGTGAATTCAAACAGGGCATAGGCGCCGCTGGCGGAGGTGCTGGCGGTCAACTCCTCCAGCCGGGTTGGAGGATTCGGAGCACCGGGTTTGGGCACGATGTCGAAGGTGGTAACAATGCGAAACCGATGCAGGGCGGGATCGATCTGCTCGTTCAGCGGGTCCAGGTAGCCGGTCGGCCCAAGCAGGTAACGGGTATTGGTCAATGCCCAACGTCGCGTCAGCAGATGCAACGATTCCGGTGTGCCCCGGAATTGCAGCGCCGATTCAAAAGCAGCGACATCCTGCGGCACGCGGGGCATTTGAATGATATCGAGCGACTGGATATTGTAGTACAGAAAGAGGTGTTGGGTCCATTCGATCCGATAGATGCTGTCGAGCAAAGAAAGTTCCGGTGGCGCCTGGAATGGAAGGATGGCGACGCGGTGTTCGAAGGGTTTTTTCCGCAAAAAATCCACCACAGGGTTGCTTGCGTATTTCTCCTTGTAGTTCCAGTAAACGATCCAAGGCAGATCCGCCCGCCCCAGATCGGCCACCAGCACCAGCCCCAGCAGGATTGCGGCCCATTTCGCCCGTCGTCCCGCCAGGAGGCCGCTCAGAATCATCGTGACCAACGAGACGCTCGCCGCGAGCACCAGGACAAACCACCCGACCTGGTGGATGCTGAACCCGGCGATTTTCCGGGCCAGGGTGTCACCGAACCCGACCGTCTGCAAATACTCCTCGAGCGAATGTCGCGACGCCGCGTAAATCCACCAACCCCCCAGGCTTACGGCGATGGCCACGCCGCATCCAATCACCCAGCGCCTTTCGAACGCGCCAGCCATGGCCCACCAGGTATTCGACCGGGAACCCGGGCCGGTGACTTTGGCCGGCGCGGATTCCAGATAGCGCCGGCTGAATCCGTGAATGCCATACGCAAAAAGAATGACTGTGGCAAAACTCAAGATGTGAAGGAATTTTGCCGGATTGCGAATCGTGGAAAAATAGGGGAGCGCGTAAAGGATTCGATAAAACGGCGCGTATCGACCGAGGGCGAGCAACAGGGCGACCACAACAACCGCGGCCCAGAACCAGAGGAGTTTGCGCTGGTTCAACGAAAAAACCGAATTCTGGCAGGCGGATTGAATCGCAGCCCAGAGGGCCACCAGGACGACCAGCACCCCCGAATAAGGGCCACCGCCGGTAAAACGCATGAAGTGGACGCTCGGGTCCGGCGGTGGTCCCTGTTTGCCGCCTTCGATATAGTGGTTCCAGGCGGGATCGCGTCCCATGGCGCCCCAATAATTGCCGCCGTCAAATTTATCGGCAAACATCCCGATATCTTTGGGGGTGTCCATGCGGTATCCGAAGAGTCCGGGAACGATCAGCCCCAAGACTTCCTGTTTCGGCAGACTCCATTGCGTCGCCCAATCCCAATGTTCCTCTCTGGTTTTTGAATCCTGTGCAGTGCCGACGACGCCTTTGATTTCGAGGCCGATGAGGACGGTGAGAGCCTGCATTGCAACGAAGGCGGCGCAGATCGCGACCAAGGCGGCCCGGCCGGCCCCGCGCACCCATCGTTTTTTCGCCGGGCCGCCGTCCGTCAAGGCCTGGAACGCGATGTAAGACGCAATGAGGAGACTGAAAAGGGCGCCTATATCGGCGCCTTCCATGACTCCAATTCCCACGGCAAAGCCGGCCAGGCAAACCTTCAACCATGGCCGGAGGCCGGATGCAGAAGAGTCGGAGAGGGCTGCCAAAGCCAAAAACGTCATGGTGAAGGTATTCAACTGGGGGATCACACCCCAACAAGCGGCGGAAAAGAAACTGGAATTCAACGCTGCGGCGATCCCGCCGCAAAAGCAGGCGATCGGGGAAAGCTTCAGGCTGCGAAGGAAAAACCATGCACTCAGCCCGAGCCCCCAAATAGCCAGCGCAGCATAGAACTTGGAGAAGCAGAGGGGTCTCAACAGCCAGAAACAGAGTCCGGAGATGTCCGCCAGCCAACTGCCCCCGTTGTTCCCCAACCAATTCAGGTCCATCCATACGCCAAAAAAGGAATTGGGCGGCTGGATGGCGGGAACGCTGGCGGCACCCAGAGGGCCGTCGTTTGAAGCCAGGACAAAAGCCGGATCGAGGCTGCGGAAAAAGAGCACCACCAGGATGAGAGTCAGGCAAACGGGAAAAAGAATGATTCCTTTTCGAGGAACGCGTCTCCCCGCCGGGAGGCTTGGGGGATTCATAGCCGGACGGGGATTGGATGGGCCGTGGAAGTTCACTGGGATTTCGGATTCAAGTCATGTCTCATGCTGTTGCTATACTCTGATGGAAATCATCGAACAAGAAATGCTACGAAACAACGAGAAAATGCGGCCGAGGGCGGCTTCGCGGAAGAATTCCCGCTCCGGGCGATGCTCGCCGTCGCGAGCGCCTCGATTCATTTTTTACGCCAGCACAGGAACGAGCGTTCGTAATAGTTCCACCGGACATAGTGATAATATTTCAGACCCAGGTTCACCGGCCGCCAGCCGGGCTGCAGTTTGCCGATGAGCGCGTGCCACTCCTGGTTCGAGAACTTCGACTGGTGCCGGTCGATGCCGTCGTGAAGATCAGGGGAGGAAGTCGTCGAGGCGACGAAATAGCCGCCGGGGTTGAGGTGCGAATCAATGTTGTCGAATAAAGTCTGCAAGTCGTCCGGGTGGATGTGTTCCAGCACCTCCCAGGCAGTCATCAGATCGAACGTTGCGGGGGAATCTCCGGCGAAGAGCCGGAACGGTTTTGAGATGTCGCAGGTGAACAGATTTCGATTGGCAAGCGCCGGCCAGTTTGCCCGTCCGTGTTTGATCGAATAATCGGAGCCTTCGAGCCCGGCCGCCATCCAGCCCAGGGTTCGAAAGTCTTTAACCAACTGCCCGCCTGCGCATCCGAGATCGAGAAAGCCCGGGACCGGGGAGCGGGGATCTTCGCGCAGCAACCGGTTCATGTGCAGAATAAATTTCTTGTTGCTGCTGTTGTCATATTTCGTCCCCCAGGGCATGACATGGTCGGGAGACTCGAACGCGACCGGATGGGCCGTTTCCAGTCGCAGTTTGCCATCCGCGGGATGCAGCACGGGTCTGTGCCGGCGAAGATGAAGCCAGAAGACCAGATTATAAAACTGGCAGTAAAGCTTGAAACCGATCTCGGCGCCCAGAATGTCGAATTGACCGTGCCAGATCAGTCGGAACAGCCAAGATATGGAACGAACATGCATTGTGTTGACTTGCGAAACCGGGTTGGAGGCTCAAGCTGAATGGGTTTGCCCGGGGTCAATGTTTGTTAATGGGGATTGAGCCGCCGACAAACACCAGGTCGTCGAGGCGCTTCGGCACCCGTTCTTTCGGGAAGGAATCTGCGCACGACATGTGTTGTCACGCCGATGGGAAGTGCCATGGCTGGGCGGCAAAGTCAAGCAGGTCGTCGCCTCGTTTCAAATCAGGGCACCCCGGGATTCGAGCGCTTCGTCTCGGCAATTCGTCAGGGTTTTCCGTGCCCGGCGATGCGGGGTGATGCCGATTGACTTGGATTCGTTCCGGCATTTAAGCTGGGATTCCACATGATAAAAGGCAAACAGGTGGTTGTGACGGCTGCTTCAGGACCGAATGCCGGAGCCCTGGACAGGACGTTCACCAGTTTTGCGCAGAACCCGTTCCTGGAGATGCACGCCCTTATCTTCGGTCAGAAACTGCCAGAAACGCGCCTGTCGCAGATCACCTACCACCTGGTGGCGCCCGACCCATCGTTTTCTGATCCGATGCGGGATCAGTATTACCGGCGGTGGATTCTCCTCGATGAACTCGATGCGGAATACGCCCTGGTGGTGGACAACGGAGACGTGTTGTGCCTGCAACCCATGCCCGAAATTCCTTCGCTTCTCCATGGCGCCGCAATGGGAGGCTGTGTGGAACATGCCGGCGGCCGCTACCTGATGGGCCAGGAATACGTCAGTTGCTATCTCAACACAGGTGTCACCTTTTGGAACGTCCCGTCGAGCCGCAAGATCCGGGAGGAGACCATGGCCCGGGGCCGGGCCCACTTCCGCAGCATCGACGATCAGCGCTCAATCAACGAAATCGTCCATTCCCGCTATTACGATCAACTAATGGTGTTGCCGTGCCAGTACAATTACCGGGCGTTTCTGCCGCCCAAACGGAGCTCGCGGTGGCCGACCGTTACCCGTCTGGATGGCGTGGTCATTTATCACAACTCCCATTGCATTGATGCGGCGAAAAAACTGTTGCCCGTGAAGCGGCGGGCAGAGCTGCCCGATTTACCGCAGGACCCGGCACCGCTGACACCGCGCCAGCAATTCTGGCGACGGGTCAGGGAACGCCTTAAACCGCACATCGTGGGAGCCGGTCTCCTGCGCAGAATTTTCTCCGCGACCTGATGCCAGCGCGTCACCGGATCAATCCACCACCGTCAATCCCAGTGAATCAATGAACAAAAGCCGCGGCCGCACACGGCTCGACCGATCAAGCCGATGAACGCAATCTGCAAAAAGGCTTTCGTCACCGGAGGCTCCGGATTCATCGGCAGCCACGTGATGGATTCGCTGCTGGCTCGCGGCGCGGAAGTGATTGTTTATGACAATTTTTCTACCGGACGCCCCGAGTTCATGCCTTCGCCTCCCCCGCCCGTGTTGCGCGTGGTTCGCGGCGAGGTGCTGGATCTGCCGGCGGTTCAGAGGGCGATGGCCGGTTGCGACTTCGTGTTCCATTTCCAGGCCAACGCCGACGTGCGGAGCGGCAAGCAAAAAACCCGGATCGATCTGGAGCAGAACACCCTTGCCACATGGAACGTCCTCGAAGCGATGCGGATAAATGAAGTCAAGCGCATCGCGTTTGCCAGCAGCGCTGCGGTCTATGGTGAACCGGAGGTTTTCCCGACCCCGGAACAGTATGCGCCGCTTCAGACCTCACTATATGGAGCGAGTAAACTCGCCGGGGAAGCGATGATGCAGGCGTACTGCGAATACTTCGGGATGCACTGCTTCATCTATCGCTTCGTGAGCTGGATCGGCGAGCGCTACACCCATGGGATTGTGTTTGATGTCATGAAGAAGCTGCTGGCCGATTCCACACGCCTGCCACTGCTGGGGGACGGCACGCAGAAAAAATCCTATCTTTACGTCAAAGACGGCGTCGCCGGCGTCATGCTGGGCATCGAGAACGCGGTTGCGCAGAAAAGCGTTTACAACCTCGGCCACGACGAATTCATCGACGTCGTGCGGGTCGTTTCCATCATCCTCGACGAACTCAAGCTGCGGGATGTAAGACTCGAATTCGCCGGTGGAAAACGCGGCTGGCCCGGTGACAGCCCTCTGGTGCATCTCGATACGTCGCGAATCAAGGCCCTTGGGTGGCGCCCGGCTGTTTCCATTGAAGAAGGCCTGCGTCGAACTGTGCGTTATCTTCAACAGCGGCCTCACCTCCTTCGCGAACGGGTATAGGGAAGGCTGGCGCGGCACGCGTCCCCGGCTTCTGAGCCGTGCCGACTTTGGGGGCCCGGGCTGGGGACGCATCATACCGTGTCGCAGGATGACTTGCAAAACAGCCGGTTCGTTCGTATAAGTTTCGGCTCCCGGCCGCTGTGCGCGGAATCGGCCCCATACCGATATGGACACGACCAGCAACAAAATCAGACGAATTGACGACTTGGCCAAGGCGCTGGAGTCGGTGCGCGCCGACGGCAAAAAGATCGTCCATTGCCACGGAGTTTTCGACCTGCTTCACATCGGCCATATCAAACACCTCGAAGCGGCGCGGAAACTCGGGGATGTGCTGGTCGTGACGCTGACCCCGGATCGCTTCGTCAATAAAGGCCCTCACCGCCCGGCTTTTCCCGAACGCCTGCGGGCCGAGGCGCTGGCCTCCCTGGTTTGCGTGGATTTCGTCGCCATCAACGAATGGCCGACGGCGGTGGAGACGATCCAGCGGCTGCGTCCGAACCTCTACGTCAAAGGCAGGGTGCGCGAAGCCGGCAAGCGCGACCACACCAACGCGATCGACCAGGAAGAGGCCGCGGTCACGGCCGTCGGCGGGGAATTGGTGCTGACCGATGAGGAAACGTTCAGCGCCTCGACCCTGATCAACCGGTTCATGGACGTTTTCTCTCCCGAGACAAAATCGTTTCTCGAGGAATTCCGCAGCCATCACACGCCCGAGGAGGTCGTCGGATACCTGCAAGCCCTCCGGGAGCTGAAGGTCCTGATCATCGGCGAAACGATCATCGACGAATACCAGTTCTGCTCGGTCATGGGCAAATCCGGCAAGGAACCGGTGCTCGCCGCGCTTCACAACCGGACGGAACAATACGCCGGCGGCGTGCTGGCCATCGCCAACCACCTCTCGAATTTCTGCGACCATGTCGGCCTGTTGAGTTCCATCGGCGAGGTCAATTCGTGCGAGGACTTTATTTTGTCCGGTTTGAACAAACGCGTGACGCCGCATTTCGTGCGCATCGCCGGCGCCCCGACGATCGTCAAGCGCCGTTTTCTGGAGGAGTATCTCTCAACCAAATTGTTCGAGGTGTATGTCATGCGCAACGAGGCCATGCCCGCCGGGACCGAGGATGAACTCTGTCGTGAGCTGGAACGCATGGCCCCGCAATACGACCTGGTGATCGTCGCCGACTACGGCCACGGCCTGATGACCGAGCGCGCGGTGGATCTGGTGTGCGACAAGGCGAAGTTTCTCGCCGTCAACACGCAGGCCAACGCGGGCAACAAGGGCTTCAACACCATCTCGAAGTACCCGCGGGCGGATTTCGTCTCCATCGGCGAACCCGAGGCGCGGCTCGACGCCCGCAAAGTCAGCGCCGACCTGAAGCAGGTGGTCGAAGAGCTGGCCCGGAAAATGACGACGAAGCATTTCCTGGTGACGCGCGGCAGCTCCGGATGCCTGATTCACGACCGCGACCAGGGTTTCTCCTCGGTGCCCGCCTTCGCCATTCGCGTGGTGGACCGCGTCGGGGCAGGGGACGCGGTTCTGGGTTTTACGGCGCCTTGCTCGGCGCTGGGGGTTCCGCCGCAAGTGCTGGGGTTTATCGCCAACGTGGTCGGCGCGGAAGCCTGCACGATCATGGGCCACCGCAGCTTCATCGAGCCGGCCGCCCTGTTCCGGCATATTACCTCCCTGATGAAGTGAGGCTCCTCTCACGGGCAAAAAGCCTTGAATTTAACTCCCGGGACCATAAAGTATCCTCCTTTTCGGTCCATGATTTTATGAGCAGCAACAATCCGAACGGGTTCAAATCCGTCCTGGTGACGGGCGGCGGGGGGTATGTGGGCAGCGCGCTGGTGCCGGATCTTCTCAAGCGGGGTTATCACGTCACGGTGGTGGACGTTTTCTGGTACGGACGCGATGTGTTTGACGACTGCAACGGCCATCCGGATCTCGAGCGGATCGAGATGGACATCCGCGACGGAGGTCGGCTGAAGCAGGCATTGAGAGGCGTGGACGCGGTGATACACCTCGCCTGCATCTCGAACGACCCCAGTTTCGAGCTCGACCCGACACTGGGCAAATCCATCAACTACGACGCTTTCGCGGGTTTGCTCCAGGGTTCGATCGATCAGGGCGTGCGCCGGTTTATTTACGCGAGTTCATCGAGCATTTACGGCGTGAAGGAAGATCCCGATGTGCGGGAGGACGCCGAGCCGCAGCCATTGACGGACTACTCGAAATTCAAACTCGACTGCGAACGGGATCTGCTCGCGCACTCCGGCGTCAACGGCATGGAGCGGGTCATCGTCCGGCCCTCGACGGTGTGCGGCTATGCGCCGCGTCTGCGGCTCGATCTCACGGTCAACATCCTGACCATTCACGCGCTGGTGAATCACAAGATCCGCATCTTCGGCGGCAAACAGCTCCGGCCCAATCTGCACATCAAAGACATGGTCCGGGCGTACCACACCTTCCTGGAGGCGCCGGGGGCGAAAATCGACCGGGAAGCGTTCAACGTGGGTTTCCAAAACCGTTCCGTGGAGGACATCGCCAGGCTTGTGCGCGACACGCTGGCCGATCCGACGATCGAGCTGGAATACACGCCCTCGAATGACAACCGTTCGTATCACGTCAATTCCGAGAAGGTCAAACGCGTGCTGGGTTTCGAAACCCGTTACACTATCGAGAATGCGATCCAAGACATCGCCGATGCCTATCGCCGCGGCTTGATCAAGGATCCGCTCACCAACCCGGTCTATTCCAACATCAAGCGAATGCAACAGTTGGGGGCGAAATAGTTCAGATTGTAACATGGTCCTCGGCGTCGATTTCGACAACACCATCGTTCGTTACGACGATCTCTTCCATCGGGTCGCCGTGGAGCGCGGATTGATTCCCGCGGGCTTGCCGCCGCGCAAGAACGACGTGCGCGACTTCCTTCGCCGGCAAAACAGGGAACAGGAGTGGACGGAGCTTCAAGGATCCATTTACGGCCCGCGAATGGCCGAAGCGCAGCCGTTTCCCGGCATGCTGGAATTCTTCACCCGCGCTGTCAGAAGCGGTTTGGAGGTCTATGTCATCAGCCACAAGACGCGCACCGCCGTTCTCGGACCGGCCTACGATCTGCAGCAAACGGCGCGCGATTGGATGACGATGCAGGGGTTTTTCGACCCGGCGCGCGTGGGGCTTTCCGCGGACTGCGTCCGGTTCGGTGCGACGCGGCCGGAGAAGATCCGATTCATCCGGGAGACCGGTTGCACCCACTTTATAGACGACCTGGAGGAAACATTTCTGGAGGAGACTTTTCCGCCGGGCGTGGTGAAAATCCTTTTCGGCGCGCGCGAGCGGCCACCCGGTTTGTCCGCCGTCCAGGTTGCGGAAAACTGGTCGCAAATTTCCGAATATGTCTTCGATGCCGCAAAGTGAGCCGCGTCCGGAAGAGGTCCGCGCCGAGCTGGCCCGGTTGTTGAACCGGAACGTGACAGGCCTCGAACGGATTGGCGGCGGTCGCAACAGCCGGGTTTACAAAGTGGGGGCCGACGGACCGGAGCGCTTCGCCTTGAAGATGTACTTCCGTCATGCCGGCGACCCACGCAACCGGCTGGCCACCGAATATGGGAGCTTCTCCTATCTCTGGTCGCGGGGTTTTCGGGAAATACCGCAACCGATGGCGGCCGATCCAAAGCTGGGTTGGGCGGTTTACCGCTACGTCGAGGGCGACAAGATTCCTCCGGGCCAGGCCGGGAACGCCGAGGTCGCAGTCGCCGCCGATTTTCTCGGCCGGTTGCGCGACCTCAGCCGCGAGGCCGGGAGCCGGAACCTCGGCGCGGCGTCGGAAGCATTCTTCGCGCTGAACCAGATCGTGGACAGCGTCCGCGGTCGTCTCAGCCGCCTCGACGGCGCGCCGGGAGAGACCGCGATTTACGCGGATTTGCGGGCGTTCCTCGAGCAAGAGTTCAAGCCATTTCTTGAAAAAGCGGTGCTCTGGAGTGAAGCCCGGGTGACCGCCGCCGGCGGGTCCGTCGCGCGCGAGTTGGATTGGAGCGAGCGGACGCTCAGCCCGTCGGATTTTGGCTTCCATAATGCCCTGCGACAGCCCGATGGCCGGATAATCTTTCTCGACTTCGAGTATTTCGGTTGGGATGATCCCGCGAAAATGATCGCGGACTTTTTGCTGCATCCGGCGATGCAATTGCCGTCGGAGGCAAAGAGGACATTTGCCTCGGCCCTGTTCCGCCGCTTTTCCGATTGGCCCGGCCTGCTCGGGCGCGTGGAGAGCGTCTATCCGCTGTTCGGACTGAAGTGGTGCATGATCATCCTGAATGAATTCCTGCCCGAGGCGCTTCTGCGGCGGCATTTTGCCGCCACGGCGGCGACGGACCGTTCCGCCCTTCAACGGCAGCAATTGGACAAGGCCCGCCAGATGCTGAACCGGATTCGCGCGGAATACGAATGCTTTCCCTGCCATGATTAAACCGCCACCCGTCAACACCACTTCGCTGGACGCCCGCTCGCGGGAGCTTCGACGCCGGATTGTGCGCATGTTGGAGAAGGGCGGCCGCGGCCACGTCGGATCGGCTTTCTCGCTCGTGGAGATTTTGCGGGTCTTGTACGACGACTTCTTGAAATACGACTCCAGGGTTCCCCGCTGGCCGCAGCGGGACCGGTTCATTCTAAGCAAAGGACACGGGTGCCTCGCCCTTTACGTCTTGCTCGCCGAAAAGGGTTTCTTCCCGGAATCGGAGCTGTGGAAATTCTGCAAGCCGGACGGCATCCTGGGCGGCCACCCCGAGTACGGGAAAGTTCCGGGCATTGAAGCCTCGACCGGCAGCCTCGGGCACGGCCTGCCCATCGCGGTGGGCTTCGCGTTGAACGCGCGCCACGAGAAAGCCGGCCACCGCACGGTCGTGGTGTCGAGCGACGGCGAGTGCAATGAAGGATCGGTGTGGGAAGCCGCCTTGTGCGCCGGCAAACACAAGCTGAGCAACCTCACGGTGCTCGTGGACTACAACAAGCAGCAATCCTACAGCACCACCTACGAAGTCCTCGACATGGAACCCTTCGCCGACAAATGGCGCGCGTTCGGCTTTGCCGTCGAGGAAGTGGACGGCCACGATGTGGAACAGTTGCGCGGGGCATTGAAGCGCGTGCCCTTTGATTCCTCGAAGCCGACCACGATCCTCTGCCATACGATCAAGGGCAAAGGCGCGAGGTTCGTGGAAAACAACCTGAACTGGCACCACAAAAACAAGGTCACCGAAGAGGAGATCAAATCCCTCCTGGCCGAGCTGGAGGACCCCTCCTGATGCGCAAGACCTGTCTGGACATGGTGTATGAGCTGGCCCGCAAGGACTCGCGGATATTTTTCATCGGCTCGGACCTCGGCGTCGGCACGCTCAAGCAATTCAAGACAGAAATGCCGAACCGTTTCCTGATGGAAGGGGTGAGCGAGGCCAACCTCGTGGGCATGGCCGCCGGCCTGGCGCTCGAGGGAAAAATCGTTTACATCAACACGATCGCGACGTTTCTCACCCGCCGTTGTTTCGAACAAGTGGCCCTCGACCTGTGCCTGCACAAAGCCAACGTCCGATTGATCGCCAACGGCGGCGGCGTGGTGTATGCCCCGCTGGGGCCGACGCACGAAGCCATCGAGGATATCGCCATTTTCAGAACTCTGCCGCGCATGACCATTCTCGCGCCCGCGGACGCGGAGGAAATGCGGCGTCTGATGCCGGCGACGGTGGACCATCAGGGTCCCATCTACATCCGCCTCGGGAAGGGAGGCGATCCGGTTGTGACGAATGACCGCGTGCCGTTTCAGATCGGCAAGGCGTATCCCATGAAGGAAGGCTCGGACGCGCTGATCGTTTCCACGGGGATCATGTTGAAAGCGGCATTGGAGGCGGCGGCATCGCTGGAGGCGGTCGGGATAAAGACCGGCGTGCTCCACGTGCCGACCGTCAAACCCTTCGACCAGGAGACGTTTCTGGAGAAGGCCCGCCCCGTGCCGGCCATTGTCACCGTGGAAGAACACTCAGTGATCGGCGGATTGGGCGGAGCGGTGGCCGAGATCATGGCCGAAGCCGGATTCCAGACGCCGAAACGATTCCGGCGGATCGGCATTCCGGACGTTTTCCCGGACCAATACGGTTCGCAAGCCAGCCTGCTCAGGCGGTACGAGATCACCGCCGAAAAAATTGTCTCCGTGATCCGGCAACTTCGGGGTCTGGAACAACCGCAGCCTCAGCCCGCCTGAACCTCAACCACTGAAATAATATGGGCCGACTCCTGAATATCGTCACTCCGCTCCACAAGCAGACCAAACGGGATTACCTCGCGCGCATGGTGGACGACAAAGTTCACTGCATGCTCAAGGCCAAGGAATACGAATCGGATTACTGGGACGGCGACCGCCGCTACGGTTACGGCGGCTACAAGTACATGGCCGGACGCTGGAAGTCGGTGGCCCAGGCGTTGATCGACACTTACGGATTGAAAGCGGGGTCGCGCGTGCTGGACGTGGGCTGTGGGAAGGCATTTCTTTTGCATGAGATGCAGCAGATCGAGCCGGGATTGGAACTGGTTGGCTTCGACATTTCCCGGCACGGCCTGGCATCGAAGCACCCGGACTTCAAGGGATCGCTGTTCCGCTACCGCGCGCAGGACCGGTATCCCTGGGGCGACAAGAGCTTCGACCTGGTCATTTCGCTCGGGTGTTTGCACAACCTGAAGATGTACGAGTTGCAAACGGCGGTCGGTGAGATCGAACGCATCGGCAAGAACAAATACATCATGCTCGAGAGTTTTCGGAATGAGCTCGAACAGTTCAATCTCCAATGCTGGGCGCTGACCGCCGAGGCATTTTTTGACACCGCCTCCTGGATCTGGCTTTACAACCACTTCGGCTACACCGGCGATTACGAATTCATTTACTTCGAATGAAATTCAAAGCCGCCATTCTTGTCGAGTTGAAGAAGCCCCTGGTGATCGAGGAAATCGAGACGCAACCGCTGCGGTTCGGCCAGGTGCTGGTTCGGATCCTGTGCAGCGGCGTCTGCGGCGCCCAGATTAACGAGATCGAGGGTGCCAAAGGCCCGGACAAATTCCTGCCGCACCTGCTGGGCCACGAGGCGACCGCCCTCGTCGTCGAGTGCGGTGAAGGCGTGACCACCGTCAAACCCGGCGATCGCATCGTCTGTCACTGGCGCAAAGGCGCCGGCCTGCAGGCGCCGACGGCGAATTACACGTCCCGGTCATTCCCTAAAATCAACTCCGGCTGGGTCACGACATTCAGCGAGTATTCCATCGTCTCCGAAAATCGCGTGACCCGCGTGCCACCGGATTTCGATCCCGAATCCGGCGCGCTGCTCGGCTGCGCGGTGACGACGGCGATGGGCGTCATCAACAATAATGCGAAGCTGGGCATCGGCGAGAGCATCGCCGTGTTCGGCACCGGGGGGGTGGGTCTCAACATCATTCAATTCGCGGCGAAGGTGGCGGCGCATCCGATCATCGGCATCGACCTGCACGACCACAAACTGGAACTGGCCCGCAAACTCGGCGCCACGCACACCCTCAACGCCCGTCAGGGCGACGTGCGGGAGGAGATTCGCAAGATCGCCGGCCCGCAGGGCGTGGACGTGGCCATCGAGAACACCGGCGTCGCGGACGTGATCGAGACGGCCTACGACGTCACCGGCCCGCAAGGCCGGGTGATCCTGGTGGGTGTGCCGCCCAAGGCGGCGCGGCACCCGAGCTTCTACACGTTGCCATTGCATTTCAACAAGGTGCTGACCGGGTCGGAGGGTGGCGGTTGCCGGCCCGAGATCGACATCCCGAAACTGGTGCGGCTTTGCCGGGCGGGGAAGCTGGAATTCGGCGGCCTGGTGAGCAAACGCTACCGGTTGGAACAGATCAACGAGGCGATCGACGACCTGAAGAGCGGCCGCGTCGCGGGACGATGCATGGTGTGGATGAACGACGCGCGCGCCTGATTATGGCAGACGAAAAAACCAAAGAGGCCCAGTACCAGGTTCTGCTTGAGCTGGAGAAGCAAGGCCTGGAGCAGTTTGGTTTGATGAGCAGCCAGGTGTGGCGCGATGATCCCCGGCGGGTGTTGTTCGTTCTGGCGCGCTATAAGTTCGTGGCGAAAATGTTTTCCGGAATGGAAAAAGTTCTGGAGGTGGGCTGCGCCGACGCTTTCGGCACGCGCATCGTTCGTCAGGAAGTTCCGGAAGTTGTGGCTACCGACTTTGATTCAGTCTTCATCGAGCGCAACCGGGCTCGCGCGCACCCGCGCTGGAACGTCACTTACAAAGTGCACGACATGATGGCGAGACCGCTGGCGGAAAACTTTGACGGGGTTTATGCGATTGACGTGCTGGAGCACATTCCTCCGGGCGAGCCGGAAAGGCGCTTCGTCGGCAACATCGTCGCTTCGCTGAATGCGACCGGCGTGTGCCTGCTGGGTTCGCCGTCAATTCACTCGCAAGCCTACGCGTCGCCGGGAAGCAAAGCGGGCCACGTGAACTGCAAAGACGCGCCGGGGTTGAGAGCGCTGATGCGCGAGTTTTTCCACAACGTCTTCATCTTCTCGATGAACGACGAGGTCGTGCACACGGGCTTTTATCCGATGGCGCACTATTTGTGGGTGCTGTGCTGTCATAGGAGAGCTCCATGAGTAACCGACTCATTTCCTTGAACCAGGTTAAGGCAGCAAGCATGCGCGTAACGAAAGTCAACGATGAAGTCCTGACAGCGACGGCCGCGATTGTTCAGATCGGTCGAGTAGATATTGAAATGCTTAAGCGGCAGGCGTTGACCAACCCGCGCCGGCGCATTCGCCTTTGCGCGCATCCGGACACCGCGGACCGGCTCCACGAGATGCTCATCGTCCACACACGCGGCGCATACGTGCGCCCGCACAAGCACCTCAACAAGAGCGAATCGGTACACATCATCGAGGGCGAGGTCGATGTGGTCTTTTTTGATGATGCGGGCGCGGTGGTCGAGGTGGTGCGGATGGGGGATTACGGTTCAGGCCGGAAGTTTTATTATCGTGTCGGCGGGCCGCTTTATCACACGCTGCTGATCTCTTCGGAGTTCCTCGTCTTCCATGAGGTGACCAACGGCCCATTTCGCCGCGAGGACACGGTTTTCGCCCCTTGGGGGCCGGAAGAGGCCGACACCGTTGCTTGCGCCGCCTTTCAACAACGGGTGGCCGCGAGCATTGGAGGTGGCCTATGAAAAACCGTCGTCGTCCTCACACGCTGATCGTCGGCGGCACCCATGGGATCGGCCGGGCCGTGGTGCGGCAATTTCTTTCGGAAGGCCATATCCTTTCGGTTATCGGCCGGCGCCGGCCTCCGGAATCGCGGCGGGCAAACGCGCGGCACTATTCGGTCGAGTTGACGGATGCCGCCCGGCTTTCCGCCGCACTGCGCGAATGCATCCGGCGGGACGGTCCGCTTTCCAACCTGGTTTTCCTTCAGCGTTTCCGCGGCGAGGGCGACCCGTGGCAGGGTGAACTGGACGTGTCGCTCACGGCGACGCGGAACATCATCGAGGGTTTGCGCCGCCATTTTGCGCGCGGCATCACGGGCGCCATCGTCATTGTCTGCTCGAACTCCAGCCGTCTTGTGGCGGACGAGCAGCCCGTGGGTTATCATGCCGCGAAGGCCGCCCTGTGGCAAATGGCGCGCTGGTATGCGGTCGCGCTCGGACCGCGGGGCATTCGGGTGAATTGCGTCACGCCGGGCACCGTGTTGAAGGCGGAATCACGCGAGTTCTATCTTCGGAACAAACCCCTCCAGCGGCTTTACCGGCAGATCACCCCCCTGGGACGCATGGGCACCACGGAGGAGATCGCCGGGGTCATCGCTTTTCTCTGCAGCCCGGCGGCGTCTTTTGTCACGGGCCAGGATATCGCCGTGGACGGGGGACTTTCGCTGCTCTGGCAGGAGAGCGTGGCCCGCAAAGCGGCCGGCTTGACGCACCCCGGCAGTTCGAAATCAAAACTCAAACGATGAACGCTCTTGCCTCCCGGCGGCGCGACTGCCGCCTTTGCCACAGCACCGAGCTGGAACTGGTGCTGAAGCTGGCCCCCACGCCGCTGGCCGACGCGTACGTGCCGCCCTCGCGGGCGCAAGTGGTGCAGCCGGTTTTTCCGCTGGACCTTTTTCTCTGCCGGAATTGCGGCTTCGCACAACTGCTCGACGTGGTCCAGGCGCAGGCGATTTATCTCGACTACATCTACGAGACGGTCAGTTCGCTGGGGTTGGTGGAGCATTTTGACAATTATGCGGCCGAGGTGCTTGGCCGCATTCGCCCGGTGGCCGGCGCGCTGGTGGTGGACGTGGGGAGCAACGACGGCACGCTCTTGAAGGGCTTCCAAAAGCGCGGCATGAAGGTGCTCGGCATCGATCCGGCGCGGGAAATCGCGCGTCGCGCCACCGCGGCCGGCGTGGAGACACTGCCGGAATTCTTTACCATCGCGCTGGCGCAACGGCTCCGCCGCGAGCGCGGCCCCGCCTCGATCATCACGGCGAACAACGTCATCGCCAACATTGACGACCTTGACGGGGTTGTGGCCGCCGTGCGCGAGTTGCTGGCGCCGGACGGGGTGTTTGTGTTCGAGAGCTACTACCTTGGCGACCTTGTGCGCAACCTGGTGTTTGACTTCATCTATCACGAGCACATTTCCTCCTTCGCGGTAAAGCCGCTGGAGCTGTTTTTCCGCCGGCACAGGCTGGAGTTGGTGGACGTACTGCGCGTGCCGACCAAGGGCGGTTCGCTTCGTTACACTGTTCAATTGGCGGATGGGCCGCGGAAGGTGGCTCCCATCGTGGCGGAGTTGAAGGAACTGGAGACGCAACAGGGACTGGACCAGCCGACGATGTTCCGCCGGTTCAACACCCGTATCGAGAACGCGAAACAGGCGACGCTGGCGTTGCTCCGCCGTCTCAAAGCCGAAGGCAAAAAGATCGCGGGTTATGGCGCATCGGCCACGAGCACCACTCTGCTGTACCACTTCGAATTGGGCGGGTTGCTCGATTATCTGATTGATGATTATCCGGCCAAACAGGGCCTGCTCAGCCCCGGGCTCCACCTCCCGGTGGTGCCCTCGGAGGCCATCTACGATCGCCGTCCGGATTACATCGTCGTGCTGGCGTGGCGTTACTACGAGCCCATCCTTCGCAGGCACCCCCAATTCACGGCCCGCGGCGGCAAGTTCATTGTCCCCATGCCGGATCTGAAGGTCCTTTAGATTGGCATGTTGAACAACTCTGTTTTCTTGCGCGCCGCTCCCCGGAACCTCCGGATGCGATCCTGCCGCGCCGAGGCACGACCATGAACTGGCCTTCGCTGTCGGTGATCGTGCCGAATTACAATCACGCGCGATGTCTGCCCGTCGCCCTGAACGCGATCTTGAATCAATCCGTTCCCCCGCTGGAAGTCATCGTCATCGACGATGCCTCGACCGACAACAGCATGGAAGTGCTCGAGGATTATGCGCGGCGCTATCCCATCATTCGTGTGTACCGCAACGAACACAACCAGGGCGTCTGCTACGGATTGAATCGAGGGATGGATCTCGCGCGGGGGGATTACCTTTTTTTTCCGGGCGCGGACGACGAGCTGAAGGCTGGGTTGTTCGAGAAATCGCTCCGGCTTCTGGCGGAGTATCCGCAGGCCGCCTTGAGTTGCACCATCAGCGAATGGCAGGATGCCGCGTCGGGTTTGAAATGGCACATGGGAGCCGGCATGGCCGACAAACCAAGCTACGTGTCGCCCGACGAAATGGTCCGGCTGGCGAAGCGGGGAAAACTCATGATCGTGACTGCCAGCGCCATCATGAAAAAGGCGCCGCTCCTCGAAGCGGGGCGGTTTATCCCGGAATTGCGGTGGCATTGCGACTGGTTTGCCAATTACATCACGGCCTTCCGCTACGGCTTCTGTTTCGTGCCCGAGCCGCTTTCCGATTTTTTGCTCGAGCCGAAGTCCTATTACCACCGGGGACGCAAGAGCCGGGAACACCGGGAGGTGTTGCTCAAGATCGTGGAACTCCTCGACTCGCCGGCTTTCGCCGACGTGCGGCCGCGGGTCCGCGACGGCGGCGCGTTGTCCCTGTTCGAGTTGCCCATGCTCCGGATCCTGTTGAGTCGTCGCGAGTACCGGTCGTTCATCAACTGGACCTTCCTGCGCTGGACCCTGTGGCGGAAGGCCGAGGTCACCGGCAGCAAGATTCTGCCTTCCTGGCTGGCCCGATGGATTCTGAACAGGCTCTACCGCCAGTCGCCTTCGAACGGATAGCAGCCCGTTTAAAAACTC
Organism: Limisphaerales bacterium; assembly: GCA_003159675.1. Lineage (GTDB taxonomy): Bacteria > Verrucomicrobiota > Verrucomicrobiia > Limisphaerales > BOG-1460 > BOG-1460. The sequence goes on along the minus strand of PLQC01000131.1, from coordinate 10,635 downwards.
TTGCCTTTGTAGGAGCCGACGTAAGGAGGCTCAAATCCCTTCGGAAACGAGGGTGAATTCAGAGCCTCCTTACGTCGGCTCCTGCTTTTTCAACGGGCGGATAGGCCTCCGGTTGAGAGTTTGACGCCGTCGATGCCGATGGTTTTCGAAGCACTGTCGGGGGGGAGCCCCCTTCGCTCCGAAAAACCGCCGACAAGAATCCTCCTGACAATCAACCCGCGCTTGTCTATGATCTGAGGGATGAAGCAATGGATCGCCGAATACATCAGGTCCCAGAAAGCCGCGCATGATTCCATTCCGGTGGACGCCGTCGCGCAGATTATCGAAAAACTGCGCGGGGCGCTCAAGGAAGGCCGCCACGTTTTCGTCTTCGGCAATGGCGGGAGTGCCGCCAACGCCTCTCATTTCGCCACCGACCTCGGCAAGGGGGCATCGGACAAAGCCGGCAAACGGTTTCGCGTGCTCTCGCTGACCGATAATATCAGTTGGATGACGGCGTTGGGCAACGATTACTCCTACGAGGAAATTTTCGTCGGCCAATTGCAGAACCACGGCGAACGCGGCGACATCGCCCTCGGCATCAGCGTCAGCGGCAATTCACCCAACTGTGTCAAGGCTCTCGAATGGGCGAAGAAAAACGGCCTGCGGACGATCGCGCTGGTCGGTGCCAAGCGCGGGCGCATGGCGGAGATTGCCGAACAGGTCATCGTGATAAACGACACGCACTATGGCCGGGTGGAAGACGCGCAGATGGGGATTTGTCACATGCTTTGCTACGCCTTCATGGAACATCCGGAGTGGGCGAAGTAACCGGCGTTTCCGGGGAACCTCTCAATGCTTCGCCCTAACCCGCAGCACGGTCAGTGAAATCGCCGCAAAAGTGTGGCTGGAATCAGGAACGGTTACCGTGGCCGTCCGGATCCTCGGCGTAACCCTGCATGGCGGGATTGATGCGCGCGCCCGGACGATCGGCTTCGACGGTGATCGTGAGCGCGGGGTCCGCCGCGGCGGCGGAGAGGAGGAGCCAGAGAGCCGGGATTGAAAGGAAGAATGGGTTTACTCGTGCAGATAGACATCCCAGCCGAGATATTTGCCCAATGCTTCCTTCACGCCGGCGGAGACCCGCGTCGGATTGATCGCCACGTGATGCTCGAAGCCGGTCTCGCAAATGTAACGCAGCAGCTTCTGGAAATTCGGAATCTTCACCACGCCGTAACCACCAAACGTGGCGAGGGGATCGTCCGTCAATTCGCCTTCGCCGATATAGGAACGGATCCTGCCCGCGGCATCGTCCGTGCTGACGCGCAGGTAGGTGAACGGCGCCGCCTTGACGCGGCCGACGATGGTGCCGTACGTGTTCTCCTTGCCGACCGTGCCTGCGATGATTTCCTGGTAATCCATCACCGGTTTGCCCTCGCCTTTCTCGACAAAAACGTCCTTGGGCAGGTTGCTGCAATGGAACACCACTCCCTTGTCCGGATCTTCGCCGTAGTTGTTGTTCCAATCCACGAGGGCGCTTGGCCTGCCGCTGGCCCGGGCCATGGCGTACATCGCCACCGTGCCCATGATGTCCACTTCGCACGCGCTGCTCATCAGCATATTGCTCATCATGCTCATGAGCGTGCACGGCACCACGCCGAAGAATTCCTCCATCGCGGTCCAGCACTGAATCGCCGTCGCATTGAGCCGGGTCTCCTTCATCCATTTGTCCACCGCGACGCCGAACTTGGCCATCTTGAGCAACGCCACCGGCGGAATGGCTTTGGCGGCGACATAGGCCTGGATCTCCTGGAGTTTGGCGTTCACCGCCTTGTCGTTGTCCTTCATCTTGCCAACCCACCCGAACAGCTCGAACAGGTCGAGGGTCTCGATGCTGATGCCGGATTGTTCGAGGAGCTTCTCGCTATAACGGACGGTGTTGAACGCGGCCGGACGCGCGCCCAGCGCGCCAATGCGGAAGTTCTTCAACGCCTTCACGACGCGGCAGGTCACGATGAAGTCCGCAAGGTCCTTGTGGAAGCTGGCGTGGCCGGGGTTTACCGTGTGCAGCCGCGTCAGAGTGAAGGGAATCCCGTATTGCCGGAGGTTGTTGCACACGGACATCTTTCCGCAAAAGCTGTCCCGCCGATGCTGGATGCTCATGATCTTCGGGTCATCATTGAACGCCTGGACGAGGACGGGCACGCGCAATCCCGACCAGCGGAGAGCGTTGGCGATGCCGCGTTCGTCGCCGAAATTCGGCAGGGCGACAAGAATGCCGTCGATGCGGGCTTCGCTTTTCCTGAACAGGTTGGCGCACTTCTGCGCGTCGTTGTTGGACTCGACCGCGCCGAATTTCGACGCGTTCGTGGGCAGAATGATCGTGTCGATGCCCAGCTTTTCCAGCGTGTCCAGGATTTCCTTGCGCCCTGAATCGCACAGGTGCGCCGGAAAAAACCCGCGGTTTCCAATGATGATGCCAAGAGTGATTTTTGTGTCCATATGCGTTGGTGCTTCTACCAATCCCCGGTGTTTTAACCGTACCGCGCATTGATGTGAAGCAATGTTTCACCGGGAGATCGCGTTCGGCCCGGACACCCGGCATGATCGCGACCGGAGCGGTCCTTAACAAGCCGGAAAACCGCTCACTATTATCGTGAATAAATTCTACTTGTGCTTTCCGGGTTTTTGGTAAAAGGTATTGTGTCTATGAAAAGGAAACTATCATTAGTCGTACTGTTGCTGGGCATCGTGGCCGGCGCGGCCCTGTCTGGATGCAATAAACCAGCCGCGGATACGTCGGGTGGAGGCGAGCCGAGCACAAACGCTCCGGCGACGCCGCCCTCCACGAACGCGCCTTAGGGCCGCGTGCAACTCATATCGGATCTTACACCGGACAAGGGTTTGTCCGGCTTTTTGCTTTTGGCAGCGGCCGTGTCCGGCATTTCAGAATCGGAAGTTGTCAAAAAAAGATGAGGATTTTTCAATTTTTGGCCGGATGCCGGCGCTGCCTCGGGTAAAGTTTCTTCGTGTCGCGAAATAATTGTTGCAAGGGGTAACCCATTTGTTATATTCCACGTTCCGTTTGCCCTGACGGGGCAGGCAATGCAGTCAATGACAGACTTTAGAGCGAATGCCTACAATCAATCAATTGGTCCGAAAAGGCCGCAGGAAGCTGAAGTATAAATCCAAAGCTCCGGCTTTGGAGCACTCGCCGTTCCGACGTGGCGTCTGCATCCAGGTCATGACGCGCACCCCAAAGAAGCCGAATTCCGCCATGCGCAAGGTGGCCAAGGTGCGCCTTACCAACGGCTACGAAGTCATCGCGTACATCCCGGACGAGGGACACAATCTGCAGGAACACTCGATCGTGCTCGTGCGCGGGGGCCGTGTGAAAGATCTGCCCGGCGTCCGCTACCATATCGTGCGGGGAACGCTCGACGCCGCCGGAGTTGAAAAGCGACGCGTCAGCAGGTCCAAATACGGAGTGAAACGGCCGAAGGAGGGCAAGTCCGGCGCGGCGAAGCCCGCGGCGGCGGCCCCGGCCCCGGCCCCGGCCCCGGCGGCGTGACGCGATCACGATTGAACGATTTAACCCAAGTAACGAGCTATGTCCCGAAGACGACGAGCCACCCGGCGACCAGTCCCGAACGACGCGAAATTCCACAGCCCGCTGGTTTCGCGCCTGGTCAACACCGTCATGCGTTGCGGCAAGAAGAGCACCGCCCAGCGGATTGTTTACGGGGCTTTTGACCAGATCGCGGAGAAAAATCCTGCATCAAACCCGCTCGAAATCTTGCAGCGCGCCGTCGAAAACGCCAAGCCGCGCCTGGAAGTCAAGGCCCGGCGGGTGGGGGGCGCCACCTACCAGGTTCCATTGGAAGTTCCGTCCGAAAGGCAGTTCGCGCTGGCCTTGCGCTGGCTGGTCGATTTTGCGGATGGACGCAAGGGCATCCCCATGAAGGAAGCCCTCGCCGCGGAGATCATGGAGGCCTATCAAGGCCAGGGCAATGCCATCCGCAAACGCGATGAGGTGCACAAAATGGCGCAGGCCAACAAGGCCTTCGCGCATTTCCGCTGGTAGAATCAAACAGTTTAATCTGCCCCGAAGCGCGAGAGGATCGGGGCGTTTTTATTCCCGGAAGTAACTTTGCAATGCAAGCAGTGACGGAAAAGCCCAACCAGGTCAACTCGCCGAACCGCCAATACTCCATGGAGCGGACGCGCAACATTGGCATCGCCGCGCACATCGATGCCGGCAAAACCACGACCACCGAACGCATCCTCTTTTACACCGGGCTGATCCACAAAATGGGCGACGTGGACGATGGCAACACCGTCACCGACTGGATGGAGCAGGAGCGCGAACGCGGCATCACCATTACCTCCGCGGCGACGACGTGCTACTGGACGCAGAAGGAGGACGGCACTTATAAAGCGTTCAAGGGCATCGCACATCGAATCAATATCATCGACACTCCCGGTCATGTCGATTTCACCGCCGAAGTCGAGCGCTCCATGCGCGTGCTCGACGGCGCTGTCGCCGTATTCTGCGGCGTGGCCGGCGTGCAGCCGCAATCCGAAACCGTCTGGCGGCAGGCGACCAAATACAAGGTCCCGCGCATCGCCTTCGTGAACAAGATGGACCGCACGGGCGCCGATTTTGAAAACGCGTTGAACGACATGCGCAAAAAGCTCGGCGCGTACGCGTATCCGGTTGTTCTGCCCCTCGGCAAGGAAGAGAACCTGCGGGGCGTCATCGATGTGGTGAATCAAAAGGCCATCATCTATGATCCCGCCGACGAAACGGGCCTGAAATACGACATCGCCGAAATCCCCGCCGACTTCAAGGAATCTTCCAAAATGGCGCTCGCGGAACTCGTGGATGCCGTCTCCAACAAGGACGATGTCATCGCGGAGCTGGTCATCGACAACAAGCCGATCTCTCCGGAAACCCTCAAAGCCGCCATCCGGCGTCTCACTTGCAAGATCGAGTTCGTGCCGGTGCTGTGCGGTTCCGCCTTTAAGAAGAAGGGCGTCCAGCCGCTCGTGGACGCCGTCATCGATTACCTGCCGTCACCGCTCGATGTGCCGCCCGCCGTCGGCGAAGAGCCCGGGAACCCCGAAAACAAGATCGAGGTTCCGTCCGACGACAGCGCCAAGTTCTGCTCGCTGGCGTTCAAACTCTGGACCGACCCCTACGTCGGCAAGCTCGTTTTCTTCCGCACCTACAGCGGCCAGTTGAAAAAAGGCGACGTCATTTACAACCCGCGCACGCGCAAACGCGAGCGCGTCAGCCGCGTGATGATGATTCAGGCGGACAAACGCATCGACGTCGAGACCGTGTTTGCCGGTGACATCGCCGCGCTCGTCGGATTGAGGAATATCACGACCGGCGACACGCTTTGCGACGAGGATTTCGAGATCACGCTCGAACCGCCCACCTTCCCCGAACCGGTCATCTCAATGGCCATCGAACCGAAGACGAAGGCGGACCGTGAAAAAATGAGCGAAGGCCTGCAGCGCCTGGCCGAGGAAGACCCGACATTCCGGTGTTTCACCAACGAGGAAACCGGACAGCTCATCATCGCCGGCATGGGCGAGTTGCACCTGGAAATCATTCGCGACCGCCTGTTCCGTGAATTCAAAGTCGAGGCCAATGCCGGCGCGCCGCAGATCGCCTACCGCGAAACCATCACCAAGGGGGCGGACGGCGAAGGNNAAATTCATCCGCCAATCCGGCGGTCGCGGCCAGTACGGGCACGCCTGCGTCCAGATTCAGCCCAACGAAAAGGGCAAGGGCGTCGAGATCGAAAACAAAATCGTCGGCGGCGCCATCCCGAAGGAATACATCCCGGCCATCATCGATGGCATCGAGGAGGCCATCAAGAGCGGCGTGCTTGCGGGTTACCAAATAATCGACGTGAAGGTCCAGATCGTGGACGGCACGTTCCACGAGGTGGACTCGAACGAACTGGCCTTCAAAATGGCCGGCATTTTTGCGTTCAAAGACGCCGCCAGGAAAGCCAACATGATCCTGCTCGAGCCGATCATGAAGGTCGAGGTCACCACACCCGCCGAATACCAGGGCGATCTGGTGGGCGACATCAGTCGCCGGCGTGGCGCCATTCAGAATATTGATGCGAAGGCGGGGCAGGTCATTGTGAACTCGCACGTACCGCTCTCCGAAATGTTCGGCTACGCCACGGCCATCCGTTCGCTGTCGAAGGGGCGCGCTTCCTATTCGATGGAGCCCTTGACGTTCGAGCAGGTTCCGAATAGCATCGTCAGCACGATTTTGGACGCTGCGGCCAAACGACCGGCGGCCAGATCCTGACAACCATAACTATAAAATTGTTCTTTCTATGGCTGGACAACGAATTCGAATCCGACTGAAGGCCTATGACCATCGCGTCATCGACCAATCCGCCCGCGAAATCGCGGACACCGTGAAACGCACCGGCGCCCGCGTCGCCGGACCGATCCCCCTCCCGATCCGCGTCGAGCGCTTCACCGTCCAGCGCTCGCCCCACTGCGACAAGAAATCCCAGGAGACTTTCGAGCAACGCACGCACAAGCGGCTCATCGACATCATCGAGCCGACCGCGAAGACCGTGGACGAGTTGAAGAAGCTCAATCTGCCGGCGGGCGTGGATATTACCATCAAGATCTAGGCGTTTCGGGGCGGATGCCGCCCTGGCGGTGGATGGACGATTCAACGATTTAACGATTATATGCCTCTTGGATTGTTAGGAAAAAAACTCGGTCACACGCGCGTCTATAACGCCGATGGCGTCATGACGCCGGTCACGGTGGTGCTCGCCGGCCCGAACCGCGTGCTGCAGGTCAAGACCCAGGCCGGTAAAGACGGCTACAACGCGGTCCAACTCGGCTTCGACGACCAGAAGGAACAACGCCTCACCCGGCCGCTGCTCGGCCATATCAAGAAATTCAGCGGCGCCCCCGTCAAACGTATCAAGGAATTCCGCGAGTTCTCCAAGGAAGTCAAACCCGGCGACGTCGTAGGCCCGACGCTGTTTGCCCCGGGCGACTATGTGGATGCCATCGGCGTCACCAAAGGGCGCGGTTTTGAAGGCGTCGTCGGACGTCACGGGTTCCGCGGAGGCGATTCGACTCACGGCGCGAAAGGCTGGCATCGCCGGTCCGGCGCCATCGGCCAGCGCCTATTCCCCGGCACCGTCATGCGCGGCATGAAAATGCCCGGCCACCTCGGCCAGGTCCGCCGCACGACCCAGAACCTCCTGGTGGTCCAGGTCCGCGAAGCCGACAATTTGCTGCTCATCCAGGGTTCAATCCCGGGCGCCGAAGGCGACTACGTGGTAATCCGCGAATCGAAGAAACGGCCGAAGGGGTGGAAGCCGCCGGTGGCCACCCTGGGCAAGAAGGGCAAAGTCTACAAGCCGGAACCCAAAAAGCCCGAGGTCAAAAAGTAATTAACGAGCCGTTGCCGCAGCGTTCACGCTGCAATCCATTTGTCCCATGAAGATTGCGATCAAAGACATCAAAGGAAAAAGCCAGGGCGAACTGGAAGTGAAATTCCAGCTCATCGAAGACGGCAAGGGGACTCAGGCCGTCCATGACACCGTGGTGGCCCACCAGGCCGCGCAGCGCATGGGCACCGCCTGCACCAAAAACGTCGGTGACGTGGCGGGCACCAATAAAAAGCCGTGGCGGCAAAAGGGCACCGGCCGCGCGCGCGCCGGCTCGTTCCAGTCGCCCTTGTGGCGCGGCGGCGGCGTGGTTTTTGGACCCAAGCCCCGCGATTTCACCAAAAAGATCTCCCGCAATACCCGGCAACTCGCCCTCCGCAAGGCCCTCGGCGAACGGCTCCGCGCCGGTGACGTGGTCGTGCTGGACGATTTGAAGCTGGACACCTCGAAGACGAAGGATTTCCTGGGCGTGCTCGCCGCGCTGGAATTGAAGGGCAGCGCGCTGATTGTGTCGCAGGCTGTGGACCGCAACCTGACGCTGGCCTCGCGCAATGTTCCGCACGTGGCGCTCACCACGTCCGATGTGCTGAACACCTACGACGTGCTGCGTCCGGACAAACTGGTGTTTACAAAGGGAGCTTTCGAGAAGGTCGAGGCCCGGCTCGCAAAAGAATAACGGACCGGCCGCGCGCAGGCGCGAAGACGAGGGTCTTTGCTGCGATTTCTGCGCTTCGTCGCGACCCATAAAAATTATGAACTCTTTCGAGATTATCAAAACAGTGCGCCTGACGGAAAAGGGCACGCGACAGGGCGAACGCTTCAACCAGTACACCGTCGTTGCGGATTGCCGCGCGAACAAGACACAGATCCGCCTGGCGGTCCAGGAGCTGTTCAAGGTGAAGGTGGTCAAAGTGAATACCCTCAACGTGCACGGCAAATTCCGCCGCCAGCGCACCACCCAGGCCGGCCAGGCGCCGGATTGGAAGAAGGCGATCGTGACCCTGAAAGAGGGCGACAAGATCGTGTTGACATAGAGTCTCCGCGCAATTCCAGGATTCGCGAGACATGGCTGTCCGCGCTCCTGTCGGAGCGCGGCTCTGCGAGCCGCAGCGCTTTGATCCATCAGGAGGCACAACTTGTTCCATCGCGTCCAGTCCGGCGAAGCTGCTGCGTGCCGCAGGCTCGCCCCCCGGTTTGGACACCCCCTTGATGACACTGCCCCCGATTGCAAACAGGCCGGAGCGAGGCGTTTACGGCGCTTCATCGTTCGGAAGCCCACAGGTCAATCGTTTCGTCTCTGCCCGCTCGGACGCTGAAGCGGCTTGAAGCCGTATTTATTCAGTCGCAGGGGAGCGCGCGCGCCCCTCGCATGCAGCGGTTGGCGTCTCTGCCAACCACTTTTGAGCCGTGCGGCCAGTCACCGTTTAGTGGTTACGTTGCGCCCTCCTCCGACCGGCGAGGCGCTGGTCGGAACACGCGAGGGCGCGCGTGCTCCCCAATTCCAACGGCATCGTTGCGGTTGAGCCTGTTTCCGCGGATTGGGGCGAAAGCTTCGTGGATCGGCCGCATCGTGGCGAGCGCGGGCACTCGAGGAGGATGCAAAGCAGCAATACGAGGCCAAGGACTCCGGCTTCCATCCCGAGACGGAAGAGCGAAAGCATTCCCAGCGCGAGCCAGGCCAGACCCCAACGCCGGACGGTTTCCACTGAGATGCTGCCGGAGGGGATCGGGCGTTCGCGACGGTGCTGGCGGTCGAAGTCCGCGTCGAAGGCGTCGTTCAGGAACGTGCCGCCGAGGTAAAGGCAAGTGGCGCCGGCGAGCACGAACGGGAGTTTGCCCACGGCACATCCTTGTGTCCCCATAGCGATGAAACAAAAAAAACCGTCGAATCCATTGAAGATACGTTTCCTCCGTCTGCGCCGCCAACTGTTTGAAGCGCATCACCTCGTGGCACTGATCCAAAAACTTTAACTTTGGATTCGGCACAAACCGCGCCACGGGGCGCCTCCTGAACTGCCCTCTGGGCATGTTCATGAACCAGGCCAAACCAATTAACTTATCATTTCGATGCAAGCAACTTAATGTCAACGACATGACAATGAAACCAGCATTCTGGCTGGTGGAACCCGGCCAAACCTGGGTTTGACCGAAGATCTGTTAGGCTGCGAGATATGCGATTTGTTTTGCGCCATCCAAGTTGAGATATGACGATTGCGTGGTTCAGGATGCTGGAGCGAACCGGTTCTGGTGCTGCGGTTTTGCCGCCCTTGGATTTCCGCGCGCTTCGGTTCCAGGCGATGCGGCGTTTGCAGCCGGTCGCTCAGCTCACATTAGGCGGCATGTTACCATGACTTTACCATCACTGTCCGTTCTCGGCTTCATTTGGTTCGCGTCTGAGCTTTGCTTGATGACAAGACGTTCTGGCCCGGGCACCACGTCCAAAGATCGAGGTTCGCTAAGAGTGATTTGGCTCGTGAACATGGTGAGCATCGGCCTTGGCATTATGGCTGCGAATCATTTTCGGGCTTGTGTTCTCCCGGCGCGGAGCCTGTTCTATGTAATCGGCATCTGCGTATTTGTGCTAGGTTTTGTCTTGCGCTTCTATTCGATATTTTATCTTGGCCGCTTTTTCACGATAAACGTCGCGATTGTCACGGGTCATCGTTTGATTGATTCCGGCCCTTACCGTTTTATTCGTCATCCGAGTTATATAGGGTCGTTGATGATGTTTTTCGGACTTGGCTTGGGAATTGGGAATTGGGTTTCGGTTGTAATTTTCATCGTTCCAACTTTCGCCGTGCTGTTTTGGCGCATGGAGATCGAAGAGGCCGCGTTGCTCGAATCCCTTGGCGAGCCCTATCGTAGTTACATGAAAAGAACGAAGCGTCTGATTCCGATGATTTATTGAGATGCCGCCTGACACCTATAAATCGAGCCAGCGAAAGTCCGATCTTTCTGCCCTGAACCTCGACTGACTTTCCAGCGTCGTGATTCCCGCCGAGGCGGGACCGCGGCGCGGTCCAGAAACTCATGTTTCAATTCAGTGCAGTCTGCCGGGCGCATCAAAACAAAAAAGCCCGGAGCACGAATGCTCCAGGCTCTGAAATGCTTGGGTTGAATTAATTACGGCAGGTTGTGACCATAGGTTGCACCCGAAAGAGTACAAGTCGGGGAAACGGTGACGTTGGCCCCTGCCTGGTAAGTA
>PLQC01000023.1 GCA_003159675.1 Limisphaerales bacterium | reverse complement strand
ATGGAACTGATGCTGAACAAACTCAAGAAGACGGGGAGCAACATCGAATTCCTCCTCGGCATGGCGGTCAGCTAACGCCGTTCCCGGCCCGAAAAGCGCCGGCGAACCCGGCGCAGTCGGAACGTTGCGCGTGATTTTCGGCAATGGGTGTGGCCTGGCGCAATAGCGTCCTGGACTGCGGTCCCGCCTCGGCGGGACCGCTTTTGAAATNNCCGCTGCGGCTCACAGAGCCGCGGCCCGAAACCTGACTGCACTATTCACATTTTGCTACTCTTATGGCAGAATATGGTATGCGAATGCCAAAGAATGGTGTGCGGTGGCCGGGGTCGCGGTATATAGAAATAACATTGCAAACGTATGATGAATCCAGGGTCATGGATTGTCCGTAGTCCGCTGCGCCGGCCGGCGCTGGCGGTCGCGGCGGTTTCGCTCCTTGCCGGATGCGGTCGCAACGAAGTCAAGGTTTACCGGGTGGAGAAGGACCATGACGCCGCGCCGCCGATGCAGCAGCAGGCGGAAATGGCCGCCGGGCATCCCGACGTGGGATCGCCGGCGAAGCCGCAATTGAGCTGGACTCTGCCCGGCGGCTGGGAGCAGCAGGCGCCCGGCGAGATGCGCGCCGCCTCTTTCAGCATCAAGGGCAAGGACGGCAAACAGGCCGATGTGAGTGTGATTCCGCTGGGTGGCGACGCCGGCGGCGACTTCGCGAATGTGAATCGCTGGCGCGGTCAGGTCGCCCAGCAACCGATTTCCCCCGAGGAGCTGGCCAAACTCGCCGAGAGTGTCCACGTGGGAAGCGATCCCGCCGACTTGTACGACGTTTCCGGGCAGAATCCCAGCAGTGGAGATGCGACCCGGATTCTGGCGACGATCCTGCATCGCGACGGCACCGCCTGGTTTTTCAAGATGACGGGCGATGATGCTCTCGTGGAGCAACAAAAGCCGGCGTTCATTGAGTTCCTGAAATCGGTCCGGTTCCAGGCTGCGGACACGGCGGCATTGCCGCCGTCGCATCCGCCGATCGATGGCATGACGCTGTCTCCGGGGATGGCGGGGGACACGGCTTCGAGCGCCGAGCATCCCGGCTGGCAGGTTCCTGCGGGTTGGCGGCAGGCGCCAGCCGGGCAGTTTCTGATGGCCAAATTCATTGTGGGCGGCGAGGGAGGCGCGCAGGCGGCCGTGAACGTGAGCAATTCGGCGGGTGACGGCGGCGGGCTGGCGGCGAATGTCAATCGCTGGCGCAAACAATTGGGCCTGGGCGAGATGTCCGATCAGGATGTGAATCAATCGGCGACGCCGGCGGACATTCCGGGCGGCAACGCGATGTTTGTGGACCTGACCGGCAAGGATGCGCGGACCGGCCAGTCCGCGCGGCTGGTGGGGGCGATCGTGCCGCAAGGCGGGCAGACGTGGTTTTACAAGTTGATGGGTGACGCGAAAGTGGTGGAAGCCCAGAAGAGCGCGTTCACCCAATTCGTTCAAACCGTCAAATACTGATCACGCCATGTTCCTGGATCGCCTGACCAAAGTCTTCACGTCGCTGAAGCTGACGGTGGTTTGTCTGACGCTGGCGATGCTGCTGGTGTTTTTCGGGACGCTCGCGCAGGTCGATCTCGGACTTTACAAGGCCCAGAACGAATTCTTCCGCAGCTTCCTGATTTACTGGGGGCCGAAAGGCGCGGACTGGAAAATCCCGGTGTTTCCTGGGGGCTATCTCATCGGCGGACTGCTGCTCATCAACCTGATCGCCGCGCATTACAGCCGTTTCGGGTTTCGCAAGGACAAGTTCGGCATCATCATCACGCACCTCGGGTTGATCCTCCTGCTGATGGGCCAGCTCGCCACGGACATGCTCTCGACCGAGAGCAGCCTGCATTTGCGCAACGGTGAGACGAAAAACTATTCCGAGAGCGACCGGCTTACGGAACTCGCGGTGATCGGGAAGGTGGACCCCAGGACCGATCAGGTCGTGGCCATCCCGGATTCGCGGCTGGCCGGCGGTTCGGTGATCCGCACGCCGGAACTGCCGTTCGCGGTCCGCGTGAAGCATTTCTACCGCAACTCGCTCCTCGTCGCGCAACCGACCGCCGGTTTCGAGAAATCGGGGGCGACCCAGGGCGCGGGCCCGGACGTCTGGATCCGGGAAGAGCCGCGCACGACGAAGATGGACGAACGCGACACGCCGTCGGCGCTGGTCGAGCTGGTAGCGGACGGCAAATCGCTCGGTTCCTGGCTGGTGTCCACGCGCCTCGCCGCGCCCCAGACGGTCACGTTCAACGGTCGCGCCTACGACCTGATTCTGCGGCTGCGGCGCTACTACATTCCCTTCAACTTGCAACTGCTGGAATTCAAGCACGACATCTACGCCGGTACCGACATTCCGAAGAATTTTTCCAGCCAGGTCCGCGTGCTGAATCCGGCGACGGGCGAAGATCGCGAGGTGAAGATCAAGATGAACACGCCGCTGCGCTACGGCGGGCTGACGTTTTACCAGGCCAGCTTTGATCAGGACGACCGGGGCAGCATCCTGGAAGTCGTGCGCAATCCGAGCTGGGTGACACCTTATCTCGCGTGCCTGTTGGTGGGCGTGGGGCTCGGCGTCCAGTTTCTTTCACACCTCGTTCCATTCGTCAAACGGAGGCTGACAACATGAAGAAGTGGATTCCGTGGGTTTTGGTTGTGGCAATGGCGGCGTGGGTTCTGTTCACGCTGGCGCCGAAAGCGGAGAAAGGCTTCAAGGCGCACGAGTTCGGCCGGTTGCCGGTGCTCCTCAACGGGCGCATCCAGCCCTTTGATTCGGTCGCCCGCAACTCGCTCCTGCAAATTCGCACCAAGCAGACGGTGCCATTCAAGGGAGAGCGGGGGAACGGGGAATTGAGCGCGTCGGAATGGCTGTTGGAATTGATGATGAAGCCGGAAACGGCGGACGATCGCAAAGTTTTTCGGGTGGACAACCTTGAGCTGCTGGACCTGTTGAAGCTGCCGGACAATGAGAGGTATTTTTCGTTCGACCAGCTCAAAGACAGGCTGGGCGAGCTCGACAAGCAGGGCGAGCGCATCGAGAAGATCGAATCCGGCGACCGCACCGCCTTCGAAAAGCAGGTGGTCCGGCTGCAGAACGCCATCCTTCTTTACCAGCGGCTGAAGGTGACCCTGCGTCCGCCGGACTCGGACGATCTGGCCGCGGAATTGGTCCAGTATCAAAAGTCGATCGATCCGGGGCTGGCGGCGTTGCGGGCGAGGGATGCCGGCGGGAAGTTTGACAGGAAGGCCCTCGACGATTTTGTCGGGCGGTTTTCGGGTTTCGACACGATGGCGAAGTATGCCTATGCGCTGGTGGTGCCGCCGGAACATCCTGAATTGTCGCGGGAGCAATGGCAGAGCGCCGGCACGAACCTGATGCAGGTCGCTCGTGGCGAGCCGCTAAGCCCGGCGGTGGGTTATTACGCCTCGATGGTGACCGCGTATCGCAGCGACAGGCCGGAGGACTTCAACAACACACTGCGGGATTACAACCAGTGGCTGCGCGGGAAATTTACGCCCGAGGTGAACAAGGGGGCGCGCGAATCGTTCTACAACGATTTGCAGGCATTCTACAAGGCGCTGGTGATTTATGTGCTGGCCTTCGTGCTGGCGTGCGTCTCCTGGTTCAACCGGTCCGAAGTGCTGCGGCGCTCCGCGTTTTATCTCATCGTCCTTGCCCTGGTCCTTCACACCGCCGGCATCGTGTTCCGGATGGTGCTGGAAGGCCGTCCGCCCGTCACCAATCTCTACTCGTCGGCCGTCTTCATCGGCTGGGCTGCCGCCCTGCTGGGGCTGGTGCTGGAACGACTGTATCGGGACGGGTTGGGCGCCGCGATCGCCTCGCTGGTCGGGTTTGTCACGCTGGTGATCGCTCACAATCTCGCGCTGGCCGGCGACACGATGGAAATGCTCCGGGCCGTGCTCGACACCAATTTCTGGCTCGCCACCCACGTGGTCACTGTGACCCTGGGCTACGCCTCGACGTTTGTGGCGGGAATGCTGGCGATCTTCTACATCCTCCGCGGGGTGTTCACTCGCACCCTGGACGAGCAGACCGGCAAATCCTTGAGCCGGATGGTCTATGGCATCGTCTGTTTCGCCACCCTCTTCAGCTTTATCGGCACCGTCCTGGGCGGCATCTGGGCCGATCAATCGTGGGGCCGGTTCTGGGGTTGGGACCCGAAGGAAAACGGGGCGTTGTTGATCGTGCTGTGGAACGCCGCAATCCTCCACGCGCGCTGGGGCGGTCTGGTGCGCGCGCGCGGCATCATGAACATGGCCGTCTTCGGCAACATCGTCACCAGCTTCTCCTGGTTTGGCGTGAACATGCTCGGCATCGGACTGCATTCCTACGGCTTCATGGACGCCGCGTTCAAATGGCTGATGGTCTTCATCGGCAGCCAGGTCGCCATCATCCTGCTCGGCTGCCTGCCCCTGCGCCTCTGGAGGAGTTTTCAATCCGGCGGCACCCCGGGAACGCCCGCTCGTCAGCCCGATGGCGGAGCGCCGGTCAAGCCGGCGCCTGCAAGCATCTAAACGGAGAACGTCGAACATTCAACATTCAACGCCCAACGCCCAATTGAACCTGTTGGAAGTTCAGAGTTGAATGTTGAATGTTGGGCGTTTTGTTCCAGTCCGATTCGTAGAGCGCCCGGTCCACCCTCGTTAAATCTTTGACGCCTCGCCTCAGTTCCCGTAGCGTTAAGCACCTGTTCGAAGGCAATCATGATAGGTTTTATCGTAAGAAAGATCATCGGCTCCAAGAACGACCGCGAGCTGAAGAAAATCACCCCCATGGTGGGCAAGATCAACGCTTTTGAGGCCGAATTGCAGAAGGTCTCCGACGAAGTCTTGCGCCAGAAGACGGCCGCATGGAAGGAGGAGCTTTCCAAAATCCAGGACAAGGATGAACTGGCGCGTCGGCTCAATGAGATCCTGCCCGAAGCGTTTGCCGTGGTGAAGAACACGTGCCGCCGCCTGTTGGGCCGGGAAATCACCGTGCGCGGCCACCCGCTCAAATGGGAGATGGTTCCATTCGACGTGCAACTCATCGGCGGATACGCGTTGCACACGGGGCGCATCGCCGAAATGGCGACCGGCGAAGGCAAGACGCTGGTGGCGACGCTCCCGGTGTACCTCAACGCGCTCACCGGGCGCGGCGTCCACATCGTCACCGTCAACGATTACCTCGCCGCGCGCGACGGCGAGTGGATGGGCGCGGTTTATACATTTCTGGGCCTCACGGTCGGCTGCATCCTGCACGACCAGTCGCCGCGCGTCCGCCGCGAGCAATACGCGTGCGACATCACTTACGGCACCAACGCCGAGTTCGGTTTTGATTACCTTCGCGACAACGGCATGGCCCAGCGCAAGGAGGAACAGGTGCAGCGCAGCCATTACTTCGCCATTGTGGACGAGGTGGACTCGATCCTCGTTGATGAAGCGCGCACGCCGCTCATCATCAGCGGCCCCGCGGTGGTCACGTTCGACGAGCAATACGGGCAATACAAACCCTTGGTTGAATCGTTGGTCCACGCCCAGGAGCGGTTGTGCGCCCGCTTCCTTTCCGAGGCCGAGCAGATGCTCCCCAAACTCCGTCCCGAGGGCGGTCCCGCCCCCGAGGACTCTGAGGCACTCGAAAGGGAGGCCGGCCTGCTCCTGTTTCGCGTCAAGGTCGGCGAGCCGAAATCCCATGGATTGATGACGATTCTCGAAAACCCGGACAATCTCCGGCTGATGAACCAGGCGGAATTGCTGCTCCACGGCGATCAGAAAAAGACGGAGCTGTATGCCGAGAAGGAACAACTCCTCTTCGCCATCGACGAAAAGAGCAACGAGGCGGATCTGACGGAGAAGGGGCGCAATTTTCTCAGCCCGAAGGATCCCGACGCCTTCATGCTGCCGGATTTGACGACGGCGCTGCATGAGATTGATACCGGGCCGGAAACGGACGCGCGCAAGCGGATGGAGGCCAAGACCAAGATCCAGCAGGAGTTCGAGTCCAAGGCCCAGCGCATCCACGCCATTTCGCAACTGCTCAAGGCCTACGGCCTCTATCAGAGGGACGTGCAATATGTGGTCCAGGACAACAAGGTCATCATCGTGGACGAAAACACGGGCCGCCTGATGACCGGCCGCCGCTGGAGCGACGGACTGCATCAGGCCGTTGAAGCAAAGGAAGGCGTCGAGATCGAGCGCGAGACCCAGACGCTCGCGACGATCACCATTCAGAATTACTTCCGCCTTTACCAGAAGCTGGCCGGCATGACGGGCACCGCGGAAACCGAGGCGCAGGAGTTTTTCGACATCTACAAACTCGGCGTGCTGGTCATCCCGACCAACCGGCCGATTGCCCGCCAGGACTCGAACGATTCGGTTTACAAGACGCGGCGCGAAAAATACAACGCCGTGCTGAATGAAATCAAGGAGATCCACAGCAAGGGCCGGCCGATTCTCGTCGGCACCATCTCCGTCGAGGTCAGCGAGCACCTGTCGCGCATGCTGAAGCGAGAGGGAATCGTTCACTCCGTACTGAATGCAAAGTACCACGAGCAGGAGGCGGAAATTGTGGCTCGCGCCGGGCAGCGCGGGGCGGTGACCATCGCGACCAACATGGCGGGCCGCGGCACCGACATCAAGCTCGGCTCCGGCGTTCCCGACGCGGGAGGCCTGCACGTGATCGGCACGGAACGGCACGAGGCCCGGCGCATCGACCGCCAGTTGCGCGGCCGTTGCGCGCGCCAGGGCGATCCCGGCTCTTCCCACTTTTTCATCTCACTCGAAGACGATCTGATGCGGCTGTTCGGCTCCGACAAGATCGTGAAATACATGGAGAGAATGGGCCTCGAGGAGGGCCAGGAACTCGAGCATCCGCTCCTGAACCGCTCGATCCAGCAGGCGCAGAAGCGCGTCGAGCAGCATAACTTCCAGATCCGCAAACGCACGCTCGAGTACGACGACGTGATGAACAAGCAGCGCGAAGTCATTTACGGCTTCCGCAACGAAATCATCCACGCCGTGGACGTCCGCGACCGCCTCATGGATATCATGGAGGAAGTGGTCGTACAGAAGGTCGAGGAGTTCACCACGTCGGAGTATGACCCGAATTTGTGGAGGGCGCGGGGGCTGGCCGACTGGGTGAACCTGAACTTTCCGCTCGGCGTGCCGGAGGCGGAGATTGGCAAGGCCGCGGAGTCCGGCTCGGAAAAACCGGTGCCCGGTTCCTTATTCGACGGTCTGAGCGCGGCGCAGTTCGCGGTGTGCACGTTCATCTCCGACAGCGTCCGCAAAGCCTACGAGCTGAAGATCAGCTTTGAAAACCCCGAGGCGTTGAAGGAAGTCGAGCGTTATACCATTCTCAGCGCCATCGACCGCTTGTGGCAGGAGCATCTGTACGAAATCGACAGCCTGCGCTACAGCATCGGCCTGCGCGGCTATGGCCAGCGCGATCCGCTCATCGAGTACAAGGCGGAAGCGTACAAGATTTTCGACGAGCTGATGGTCAACATCAAGACCGAGATCTGTCACAACATCTTCCGGAGCGCCTCGAGCCTGATGGCCTTCGAAAACTTTTTGCGCAACGTGCCTCAACAAACGATGCATCAGTCCACGAGCGCGTTCGGCGGCGGAGCGGCGGCCGGCCCTTCCAAGGCCGGCGGCTCAAAGCCCGGTGCCGCGAGCGACATCGTGAGCGAAGCGGCGGCGGCGGTGGAAAAGGCCAGGCCGGTTCGTTCGGGGCCGAAGGTGGGGCGAAATGATCCGTGTCCGTGTGGCAGCGGCAAGAAATACAAGCATTGCTGCGGGAAGTGATCCGGACCGACGAAGGATGCCTTGGAAGCCGGGTGCGGCTTGGACGGCGCAGACCGTACGGAAAGCAGGAGTTTTTGCAGGGCGCACCGTTCCGGGGCAAGCGATGTTCTCTTCTATCGCCGCCCGGTTGACAGCGCGAGCGGGCTTATTCGTTCAGACCCCAGCGGGCGACGCCTTCAACACGCGCCAGCATGTCCTCGAGCCTTGGCGTCACCGCGTTTGCGCGATGCGGAAGGGTTGCGAGAGGACGGGATTCCGCCTGTGCAGGAAAGTTTTGCCAGGCTTGCAGGCTTTCTTTGGCGTGTTGGTCTGAGGGTCTGGATTTTTGTTTCTGTGCCATAGATTCATTCATTTTTATAAGCGAGCGTCAATCAACGATGCAGGATGCTCATGCCGTTCTTATGATTTCGTAGCAGAATCCGTGCTCACTGCGACCTCCGGCGTGAACCCTTTAAAACAAAGCAAAGGGCTATGGCGCAACCAACTCCGCTGAGCCAAAAAGAGGACATCTTTGGTTGAATTCCTTACAAGTGGACACCGCTTCAGGCTAATTCATACCTAATTTGGACTTGCGGCGCCCCGGTCGGTGTGGTTGATTCTGGCTCGTGGAACTTCACCGAACAGCACGCGCATTGCGCCGCGCTGGGAAGCCGCTTCTGGCGGTGGTGCTGTCCGTCCTGGTTCTCGCTGCTGCCACCCTGGCGGTTTGCCCCTCCCTGCATGAGTTGTTGCACCATCACCATGGGACCTCGGAAGAAGGCTGCGTTGTCTGTTTGTTTGCGCAGGGGCAGGTCAATAGCTTGGATGTAGCTCCTGTCGTCGCCGTCTTTGTCTGTGGCCTCGCTGCTGCGGTTCTGCCTCCGCAAATCGTGGCACCTCGCGACGTTGATTATTGTCTCTCACCCAGCCGGGCTCCACCGGTTGCTTAGTTCCCTTCGTTTCCCTTCCTAGCGGTGTTCCGGGAATCACCCGGTTTTCATCGGACTTTAGAGTTTCCCGCGAACTGCGTGTTCCAGGCTTCGACGTGCCTCAGGGCCGGTATGCCTGGATTCATTGTACGAAATTGAACCCTTGGCACTTGCGGATTTATGAGAGCGAAACCATTTATTGAACGACAGCGGAACAGGCAAATCTTGAAAAGAGTCGCTTCCATCCTTGCCATCGGAATGGCGGGGCATGCGGCTCATGGACAAACGACCAACGCGCCGGGTGGCACCGTGGATTCCGGTGGCACGACCAATGTGACGAAGCTCGAAAACGTCACGGTCGTCGGCAAGCTCGACCAGGCGCGAAACCAGATTCTGCCCGATCTGGGAGCGACTGTGTACGCCGTATCGAAAGATCAAATTGCGTCGCAGCCACAGGGCGAGAACGCGCCCTTCAACCAGGTCCTCCTGCGGGCGCCCGGCATGGCACAGGACTCGGCGGCCAACGGGGATCTCCACCTGCGCGGAGAGCACGCCAATATTCAATACCGGATCAACGACGTGCTGCTGCCGGAAGGCATCTCCGGCTTTGGTCAGGAACTCGATACGCGGTTCGTGGACAGCCTGCGACTCATCACCGGATCGTTGCCCGCCCAATATGGTTTCCGCACGGCGGGTGTCGTGGACCTTCAGACGAAGAGCGGGGCGTTCGAGCCGGGCGGTGAAGGATCGGTTTACGGCGGCAGCTACGACACGATCAACCCCAGTTTGGAGTACGGCGGATCGAAAGGGAACCTGAACTATTTCATCGACGGAAGCTACGATCACAACGGGATCGGCATCGAGAATCCCACGTCGAGTTCGACGCCGCTCCACGATACCACGGACCAGTACAAGGCGTTTACGTATGCGTCCTATGTCGTGGACGACACGAGCCGGATCAGCGTCATGGGCAGCGCGTCTTACAGCAGTTTTCAAATCCCCAACACCCCGGGATTGGCCGCCGGCACCGCGGGCGGCGGTGCGAATTGGAATTCGTTCTTGTCCACGACCAATTTCAATTCAGCCGACCTGAATGAGAATCAAAACGAGCAGAACTGTTACGGGGTTGTCGCCTATCAAAAATCGGCCGGCGATCTGAACCTCCAGGTCGCCGCCTACGGCCGGAGCAGCAGCGTCCACTTCACTCCGGACCCCGTGGGCGACCTGTTCTTCAATGGCGTCGCCAGCGATGTGGACCGCAGCATTTACTCGGGCGGCCTGCAGGCAGACGCGAGTTATGCTTTGGGCGACAAACACACGCTGCGCGGCGGGATCATGCTCCTCGAAGAGGTTGCCTCGACGCACGCCACCACAACCGTTTTTCCCGTGGACAGCTTGGATCCGAGCGTGGCAAATCCGAACGGTCTGCCGGAGATCCTGCCCGACAACGTGGTGGCACACGCGATGTTTGTCGGCCTCTACCTGCAGGATGAGTGGAAGATCCTTCCCAAGGTGACGCTGAATTACGGCGCGCGGTTCGATCTGTATTATGCTTCCTTCGACAAGGAGAACCAGCCCAGTCCGCGCGTCAACCTCATCTATCAACCCACCGACGCGACCACGCTGCACGCCGGCTACGCGCGTTATTTCACGCCGCCGCCGCTGGAAAACGTGCCCTCCGAAACGGTGAACCTGTTCAGGCTCACGTCGAATGAATCCGCGCCCGGGGTGGCGGACGATGCCGTCAAGGCCGAGCGCGCGAATGATTTCGACGCGGGAATCAGCCAGAAGCTTGCTCCGGGATTGCAGGTGGGTATGGATGGTTACTACAAAAACGCGGTCAACCAGCTCGACGACGGGCTGTTCGGGCAGACGCTCATCCTGTCTGCATTCAACTACGCCGAAGGCAGGATTTATGGCGTGGAATTCACCGGCACCTATGCCAAGGCGGGATTCTCCACCTACGCCAACGTCGCCTATTCCGTGGCACAGGGCCAGGACTGGAATTCGGCGCAATTCCTGTTCAACCCGGGCGACCTCGCTTACGTCCGGAATCATTGGATTTATCTGGACCACGATCAGCGGGTCACCGGCTCCTTCGGCGCGTCATATCTGTTCCATGAGACGCAGGCATGCAGCGCGCGCGTTTATGTGGACGCGCTTTACGGCAGCGGACTCAGACAGGACGGCGGCGGGTTCGAACCCGACAACCCCGCGGCCCCCATCCCGAACGGCGCGACCGTTCCGGCCTATTACTTGGTGAGCCTGGGTGCGGAGCAGGATTGGAAAGTCGCTCGCCGCCAGATTCTAAAAGCCAGGCTGGACGTCGTGAATGTGACGGACAACATCTATCAACTCCGCAGCGGCAGCGGCGTGGGCGTCAATGCCGCCCAATACGGCATGCGCCTTGGCTTTTTTGGCACGCTCAGTTATGCGTTCTAGGAAATGTTGGAAATGGGTTGCCACGCGATGAGCTCGACAGATACAAAGGGGACAATGCCCCAGTATGAGTTGAAAGATGAGCTGGCCCGTTTTTGCCTGCCCGAGGCGAATCGGAATCCGGACCAGAAGCTGGCCTGGATGAATTCGATTTGCATTCTGTTCCTGGTCATCGGCGTTTTTGGGTCGAAGCCCGCCACCGTCTCCATCAAACCGGTCCCGCCGATGGAGGAAGCTGTTCCCGTCATTGTCGAACCCATGGCGCCGCCGCCGCCGACCGCCGAAGACCGGGAGGGGGAGCGGACGGACGAGGAAAAGTCCGAGGCGCCGCAGGTGGTGGTGGTCGTTCCGGAATCGCCCGAGATTCACTTTGCCGTGCCGACGCTGGGGAATCTGGTGGCTGCCGGCGCGATGGCCCAGCCCCCGCCGCTCCTTCCGTTGCAGCCGCCCGCGCCGCTCGGGAATGTTCCCGCCTCGCTCAACAGCACGGGCGCGGGCGGCGAGCGGCCGCAGCCGCCGTATCCGAAACTCGCCCTGGAACAAGGCCAGCAGGGCAGGGTGACGCTCCTCATGAGCGCCGACGTCGCCGGGAATATCATCTCGATTGAAGTCAAAACATCCTCCGGTTTTCCCATCCTCGACCACAATGCGATGGACTATGTCCGGCGCCATTGGACGCTGCCTTCTGGCAGCGGCGCGCGGTTGTTTGAAGCCACGATCACCTATCAACTGCAGGCCAGTTGAGTGTCCCGAAACCACGAAATATCAATCCAACCTTTATGCTCGCAAACATCGTTCTCCAATTCTTCAACAAAGGCGGACCGGTCATGTGGCCGATCCTTATTTCCGCCCTGGTGGCCGTTGCCGTCGTGGGCGAACGCACTTTTTGGTGGATTCGCGAACGCGGAAGGCGCGAGCCGCAGAAGATGGAGCAGGTGCTGGCCGCCCTGGAGAATTCCGACATCGCCACCGCCACGAAAATCGCCGAGGGATCCGAGGACCCGGTCATCCGCATGATCCATCGGGGTCTCAGCCACGTGCACACCTCGATTCCGGGCGCCCTCCAACTGGCGGCCGGAAGCGAACTCAAGCGCGCGGGCCGGTTCCTGAACGTGATGGACACGCTCGTGACGCTGGCGCCGCTCCTGGGCCTGCTGGGCACGGTCACCGGACTGATGCGCGCCTTTCTCAACGTCGGGAGTGCCGAGTTGTCCGTCGTCGCTGTCACCGGCGGCATCGGTGAGGCGCTGATCGCGACGGCGTGCGGTCTCGGGATCGCGATCTTTTCACTGATCCCGTTCAATGTGTTCAGCTCGAAGGTTGCGCAACTGCAGTACGAGTTGGAAACGGCCGCCACGAACATCGAAGTCATGGTCGGGGGCGGCAAATCCGGTGAACCGGTTTCGCTGCAAACGGCAGCCCAGTCGCGCCCGGTCCCCGGCCACTGATTTCCGCCGATGAAATTGCCTTCACCCATCCTGCGTCGCGGGTCGCGGATTGTCATCATCCCGCTGATCGACATCATGTTTTTCCTGCTCGCCTCCTTCATGATGATCAGCCTGCAGATGAGCCGGACGGGGAACATTGAAGTCAACCTGCCGTCCTCGACGGAGGCGCGGCCCGATTTCAAGCCGGACATGGTCAACATTGCCGTGGACAAATCGGGCGGGGTCTGGCTGGAACGCAAGCCGGTTTCGCTGCCTGAATTGAGCCTCGTTCTCAGCAACCGGTTTCGCGGGAACACAAACCTGCCGGTTTACATCAGCGGCGACCGCGACACGCTGGAAGGGGCGATGGTGAATGTATTCGACGTGGTCCGCCGGGCGGGAGTCCAGAAAGTGGCGTTCGCCGTGGATGGACCCGGACCTCGCAAGGCGCCATGAAAATCAGATCCCCGATCCGGCAACGACAAACGCGCCTGGAGATCATTCCCCTGATCGACATCATGTTTTTCCTTCTAGCTTCATTCATGATGGTCAGCCTGCAGATGCAGAAGGTGCGGACGCTCAACGCGGGCCTGCCGACGGCGACCCTCGCGACCTTCGCGGCCCGGCCGGACATGGTGAATCTCCGGGTGGATCGATACGGACAGGTTTCCGTGGATGGGAAGGCGATTTCCTTTCCGGATCTGTTCACCCTTCTGACCAACCGATGCAGTCTGAACAAGGAGCTGCCGGTTTACATGACCGGCGCGCGGAGCGCCACGCATGGGTCCATGATTTACGTGCTGGACTTTGTAAAGCGGGCCGGGATACAGCGTGTGGCCTTTGCCGTGAAGGCCGCACCGGATGCGGGAACCCGATAAAATGAGGGTAATGGCACAGGTCACGCCAAATTCCTGTCAATTCCCTGCCAGCAGCCTGGGCGATCTGAACCGGCTTCACGAGGCCCGCGACATGCTGCGCCTGGCGATGGAAAAATTTCCCTCGGACGAGATTATCCCATACGACCTGGCCTGCGTTTGCTGCGCCCTGGGGAGACTGGCGGAGGCCCATGAGTGGCTGCGCCGGGCCATGGACGTTGGCGGCAAGGAGATCAGACTGAGGGCGCTGGGCGATCCTGATTTGGAGCCGCTGTGGAATGAGATTGGGGAGATTTGAAGGAAACGGAAAGGAGCGGCCCATTCTTTCAACAGGCGGCGACCTCTGCCGCTCCGGACACTGGCTTTTTGATTTCAATAAACGACTGACGGTCGTATATTAGGCGACGGATATGTTGATTACGTGGAACTTAGGACTTCTGGATTTGATTGGAACTCTCGTTCAATATAGGAACCGGCGGTCGTATAATCAAAGTTCGAGCACCGACTACCATGACGCGTGAGCACGCCAAGCCGCTCGTTGTGCCATGCACCCATTGCGGAGCCAGCAATGTGTTCAGCCAACCTTACGCGTATCACGCCGGATTCGGCGACCAGGGTTTTCTCTACAGTGAGTGCGGCACCTACACCCTGGTCTGGAGCGCATTCGATCCCGATTTTGAGGCGCTGGTCGGCAAGCACAATCCTTGGGTTCTGAGCCGCGAGAAGGAGCAGATTCTGGAGGATGCCCTCCAGCCTGCACCAGATGGAAGCCGCTGGCTCTTCAGCAATCCTGCGCGCTGCCTGACCTGCGGCCATCCGATATCCGGCCCCATGAGCCAGGCGATTTACTATCTGAAGTATGAGGGCAGCATCAACGTTGACCCTTTGGGCCATCCGGGGACTGGACTGAAGGATGTTCTGAAAAGGACAGTCGAACAAGGCGCTGGACCGAATGAGAGGGAGCGCGGTCAGGCGCATTGAGCAATCGAACGTCATGGGTGCGCTCCCTCTCATCGGACAGGTTGGTCGTTAACCGGGCGTGGGCCCTGGTCTCTCCTTCACTTCACGAAGCGAGGTGTGACGCGCGATCGTGAGCTACGGTTACGGATTCAATGCACTGCGCGACGGCCACGATGGCGCGCACAGTTTGGGCATGCTGTATCAATACAATTTTGAGCAACGAAAATATCGGCATGCAAAAGCTAAACGCACCATCAACGGCGACTCAGCCTTCCGTCTCCTCAGCCGGAACGCTCGATGTGATGGAAAAAATCGCACCCGTGAGTGAACCACCGCCCGTTCCATCGAGCGCCGCCGCAGCGACTAAAACGACACCGGCGCAAATCCTTTTGATTGTGCTCGGCGTCATTGCCTTTCTTTGCTTCGCCCGTCAGCGAACTTCTCTCCCGATGAGCCGACAACATTTTATCAGTGGGGCCAAATGAATCATTCTCGCGCAATAATGGTGATCCAGGCTGGCGCGCGGATCAGTTTTCAGATGAGTTGCCCTGAATAATCCACGGTAGGGATACACCCCATAGTGATGGACGATCCGGAGGCGTAGCTTGGCTCAGAAAAATAAAACCAAAAACCATCGCATGTGTTCGAACGAGCATGCAGAAGGAAACTGTTTCCGACAACGCAATGCCAGTCGCAGTAATCAAAAAACCGTCAAAAGAAAATGAAATAAAAATCATGAAAAAG
This sequence comes from Limisphaerales bacterium, assembly GCA_003159675.1. GTDB lineage: Bacteria > Verrucomicrobiota > Verrucomicrobiia > Limisphaerales > BOG-1460 > BOG-1460. Next base: position 8,070 of record PLQC01000023.1, on the reverse strand, counting down.
ACATCTTTAAACAAGGGCAAAACTCTAAAAGTGTTGGGGCTAGTCATCAGCATCGGCGCGCTGCCATTACTCCTGGGCGTGACCGGCTGCAGCACCGGCAGCCGTTACGAGCAAAGCACGGGCGAACGAATTGACGACCATGGCACTTCTTCCCGCGTCAGGGCCGTGCTGGCAGATGACTCGCAATATAAGTACGACGGAGTAAACGTGGAAACGTTCAAGGGCATCGTTCAGTTGAGCGGCTTTGTCAACACGAAGGACCAGAAAAACCGGGCCGGAGATCTCGCCAGGAAAGTCAAGGGTGTGACCGATGTCGAAAACAATATCACCGTCAAAGAATAATCGAATTGAGAAAGGAGCATTCGCAACACGCCGACAGCGAGAACACTTTTTTCACCCTTATCTCATGCGTTTTGGCAAACAGGCTGCCGATACAATTTGCCGCATGAAAAAAGCGCAGAGCCTCATACGGCAGTTCGCGCTCAAATAGCAGCAACAAATTGGCAACTTGCAGAAGGATTCGGTTGATTTTGGCTGATATTTCGGATACCGAACTGAGGCGCCGCAAACGCCGCGCTCCTCCCCGGATGGTTACGAGATGGCTTCCAGGAATTGCGAGTTTCGATTTGCGATTTGCGGGAGCATGGGCAGACTGCAGGGGGCAAAGAGCAAGTCCTGTTTTCAATCGACATGAAGCGGCTCAAACGCATCGGCATCATCACGGCGGGCGGCGACAGTCCCGGGCTGAATGCCGCCATTCGCGGCGTCGGCAAGGCGGCCTTGGGCATCGAGGGGGTGGAGATCATTGGATTTCGCGATGGTTTCCGCGGGCTCGCGGAGGATTTGCGGGTGCGCCTCGATAGACGAGCGCTCTCGGGCATCCTCACCATCGGCGGCACCATCCTCGGCACCGGCCGCGACAAGCCGCACCGCATGGAGGTCGGCGGCGAGGAACGGGACATGACGGAGGTCATCGTTCGCAATTACAGGAAAAACAAACTGGACGCCCTGGTCTGCATCGGTGGGGGCGGGACGCACAAGAACGCGCTGCGACTGGTCGAGAAGGGGCTGAACATCGTCACGCTGCCGAAGACCATCGACAACGACATCCCGCTGACGGACGCGACGATCGGCTTTGACACGGCGTTGGGAATCGCGACGGAAGCGGTGGACCGCCTGCACAGCACGGCCCACAGCCACCACCGCATCATCATTGCGGAGGTCATGGGCCACCGCGCCGGGTGGCTGGCGCTGGGCGCCGGGATTGCAGGCGGGGCGGATGTCATCCTGATTCCGGAGAAGCCCTATGATATCGTGCATATCGCCACTGCGATCCGGAAGCGCAGCCGGCACGGCACCAACTTCAGCATTGTGGCGGTGGCGGAAGGCGCCATGTCAAAGGAGGACGCCGCAGCCTTCGCGAAGGCCGAGGAGCAGAAGAAGAACGCGACCAGCAAGACGCAGCGGCAGCGGGCCAAAACCGAACTGGCCGTCCTGTCCGCCCGGCATTCGGGAAACACGCTGCGGTTGGCGAAGCAATTGGAGGAGTTGACCCATCTGGAGGCGCGCGTGACGATTCTCGGCTACGTCCAGCGCGGCGGCACGCCGTCGGCCGGCGACCGTTTGCTCGCCACGCGCCTGGGCACGATGTGCGTCGATTTGATCCAGGAACAGGTTTTTGGCGTGATGGTGGCCGCGCGCGGCGACGGGGTGAAACCGGTCCCCATCGCGGAAGTGGCCGGCAAACTCAAGACCGTCCCGGCGGACCACCCCTGGATCGACAGCGCGCGGCGGGTGGGCACTTGTCTGGGGGATTGAGAACGCGCGGGAAGCCTCCAATCCCAAATCGGGAGAGCATTGGGACCATGAACCTTGTAGCCGCCAATGTGAATTGGCGGACCCGTCCCGCAGTGGTGATCTCCGCCGTTTCACAACGGCGGTTACGGGTGAATCCAGAAATCACTCTCGACACGTGGTTTTGACATCCCCATTCTTTCCGCCATGTCTGACGCCGCCACGACGACGCCGGCACTGTCGTCCCGACTGAAAATTCTTATCCGCCGGCTGCTGAGCACGACCGTGCTCTGGGCTTTTGTCCTGACGGCTCTGTTCTGCCGGAACAAACCGCTTTCGGACTGCCTGTTTCTCACGGTCATGGCCTTTCTGGCGGCGACGGGTCTGGCCGAATTTTACGGTCTGGCGGAGAAGCGCGATCTGGTTTGCTTCAAAGGCTGGGGGATTTTTGGCGGTGTGCTGCTGACGGCCGGAACCTTCCTGCAGTTGACCGGTCATATTGGGACGCAAGGGTCTCCCGCCCGCGTCAACGATTTTGAAACCAGCTTTCTCATCCTGTTCGTGCTGGGGCTGTGTGTGCGGCAGTTTTTTTCGCGAAGCAACACCGTCGGAATCGTGGCGATCGCCACCACCCTGTTCGGCTTGATGTACGTGCCCTGGCTGCTGAATTTCATACAGAAAATCCAGTTCTTCATGTTCCGCCCCCCGTTCGAGGGAACCGGAAAGATTTATGTCCTCTATTTCATTCTCGTAACCAAATTCAGCGACACGGGGGCTTACTGCGTCGGCTCGCTGATCGGGCAGCACAAGATGATTCCGCGCATCAGTCCCGCGAAAACGTGGGAAGGGTTTGGTGGGGCCATCCTCGTTTCAACCGGCGCCAGCGTGGTGTTCGCCCATCTCTTCGGCGACCGGATGGAAGGCATGAACTGGAGGCACGCCGTCATCCTCGGCGTCGTCCTGAGCGTCTGCGCCGTGGTGGGCGACCTGATCGAATCCCTCTTCAAACGGGAGGCGGGCGTGAAGGATTCGGGCGGCTTTTTCCCCGGTATCGGCGGCATACTCGACTTGCTCGACAGCCTGTTGTTTAATGCGCCCATCATGTATTTGTACCTGCGGCACGTGCTGACCCATCCTTGAATTTACGATATACGATTTACGATTTACGCGGCTTTGGATTGATTTGAGCCGGGCCGTTTTCTATGACTTCGGAAGATCGTGCGGTCGATGACCTGTGTGGTGGAAAGGAAATCCTGTCAGGCGGGGGACACACAAACCGCCCGCCCAACCAGAGCGCGTAAATCGTAAATGGGAGAAAGGGATGCTATGACACGAGACGAAATGAGAGCCAGGACGAAAACATACGCCAGTCGCATCGTGAAACTTTGCTTTGCGCTCCCGAACAATTGGATTGCGCAGACACTGGGTAGACAGCTCCTTCGCAGCGGCACTTCCGTTGGAGCGAACTATCGTGCCGTCTGCCGCGCCAAGTCAAATTCAGACTTCATTAACAAGCTCCGTATCGTCGAGGAAGAATGCGACGAGTCCTTGTTCTGGATGGAATTGCTCGTTGACAATCTTCTGGTCAAACCATCCCGTCTTTCTGACCTGATGAAAGAAGCCGACGAAATTCTCGCCATCGTGGTCGCATCGGCGAAAACGGCTCGTACATCGTGAAGCGTGTAAATCGTATATCGTAAATCCTAAATGAAGAACGTCGTTCTGCTCGGCAGCACCGGTTCCATCGGCACCAGCGCGGTCAAGGTCGCCGGGGACCTGCCGGACCGTATCCGGCTGCTCGCGCTGGCGGCCGGCAGCAATGTGGAATTGCTGCTGGACCAGGCGCGCACGCACCGCCCGGAGGCCGTTTGCATCGCGGACCCGGCCAAAGCGAAGGCACTGCGCGACTCGCTGGGGACGGCGACGGAGGTATTCTCGGGCGCGGAAGGGCTCCTCAAGCTGGCGACGTTGCCCGGGGCCGACATCGTGCTGATCGCGATCGTGGGCACGGCCGGGCTGCAGCCCGCGCTGGCGGCGATCCGGGCGGGCAAGGACCTTGCCGTCGCCTCCAAGGAAATCCTGGTGATGGCCGGTGAAATCGTGATGAGGGAAGCGCGCGAGCACGGGATCCGGATTTTGCCCGTGGACAGCGAGCATTCGGCAATCTTTCAGTGTCTGGACGGCAAGCCGTCCGGGTCCGTTCGCAAGCTCTGGCTCACCGCGTCGGGCGGCCCGTTCCGCAACACGCCGAAGGAGGAATTTCCCGGCATCAGCGTCGAGCGCGCGCTGAAACATCCATCGTGGGTCATGGGGAGCAAGATCACGATTGATTCGGCGACGCTATTCAACAAGGGATTGGAGATGATTGAAGCGCGTTGGTTGTTCGACATCGAGATGGGACGCGTCGGGGTTGTGGTGCATCCGCAGAGCGTGGTGCATTCGCTGGTGGAATTTGTGGATGGTTCCATGCTGGCGCAGCTTTCCACGCCGGACATGTGCCTTCCGATCCAATTCGCGCTCACCTATCCGGACCGGGTGTCCAGCGATCGGGTCCGAACAAACCTGGCGAAACTCGGCAGCCTGACTTTCGAAGAGCCGGACCTCGAAAAGTTTCCGGCGCTCAGCCTGGCGCGCAGGGCAGGGGACATGGGCGGCACATTGCCGGCCGTGCTGAATGCCGCGAACGAAGTCGCGGTCGATGCCTTTGTGAACCGGCGAATCGCGTTTCCGCAGATCGGCGAAATCGTCCGCCGCTCCATGGACCGGCACACGGTGGTGGCGCATCCGAGCCTGGACCAGGTCCTGGAAGCCGACGCCTGGGCGCGGAGAGAGGCGGCGCTCTGATTGTTCATGTCGCGGCGCCCGGCTCCGATGGAAATGAATTACTGGCTTGTGAAACAAGAACCGGAGGCCTACTCGTGGGCCGACCTCCTCAGGGACGGCCGTACGGAGTGGACCGGAGTCCGCAATTTCCAGGCGAGAAACAACCTCCGCGCGATGAGGAAGGAGGACCCGGTTTTCTTCTATCACAGTGTCACCGATAAAAAGGTCGTCGGACTGGCGCGGGTGGAGCGGGAGGCTTACCCCGATCCGACTGCCGACGGAGGGGATTGGGTGAGCGTGGACCTGGTGCCGGTCAAAACGCTGACGGCAGCAGTCGGTCTCGAGGCGGTCAAGTCGGACAAGATTTTGAGGGCAATTCCACTCGTCAAACAGGGGCGGCTCTCGGTGATGCCGCTGACACGGGAACAATTCGAGCGGCTGCTGAAACTGTCACAGACTGCCGGGTAGTTATGGCGCGTTGCTGACTTGGATTTGTCTCTGGTCCCAGTAAGCAAAGCGTGGAACGGGCGACTCGCCTGTACCGTCCGGCGACTCCCCGGCCGGAAGAGTTGGATGACGGGCGACACTTTGGCGTGAGGATCAATGAAACCGCCCCTCTCCATTCCGTCCGGCCAGTGGCCGGGCGGCACGGGCGGGTCGCGCGTACTACCCGAGGCGCGTGAGGTATTCGGTCTAAAAGTGAAATGTTCGAGAGGGGCGTTTTCCTTGCGTGACCTCGGCGATCGACACGTGCAGCGCCTCCACCATCCGCCGCAATTGCTGTTGTGTGGTGCAATACGGCGGCATCAGCACGATGACATTTCCGATCGGACGGGTCAGGACGCCCCGCCGGGCCATGGCCTCGCAGACGCGTATGCCGGCGCGCTCCGGCAAATCGAACGGCTCCCGCGTCCGCCAGTCGCGCACCAGTTCGACGCCCGCGATCAGGCCGACCTGGCGGATGTCGCCCACGTGCGGGAGGGACCAGAGGCGGCGCAGCTCGAGGCGCATCGTTTGCTGGAGTTGATGGCGCGCCCGGGCGGACGCCGCGCTTTGCAGCAACTCGAGGCTGGCGAGGGATGCAGCCGCGCCGAGTTGATTGGCGGTATAACTGTGACCGTGAAAAAACGTTTTAAAATCCTCATGCTCACCCAGGAAGGCGTCGAAAATCTCCTGCGTTGTCAGGGTGGCCGCCATCGGCAGGTAGCCGCCCGTCATCCCCTTGGCCACGCATAGAAAATCGGGTTGAACACCTTCCTGGTGGCAGGCGAAAAGGATTTGAGATTTGAGATTTGAGATTTGAAATTGGAGGGTGCCGGTTCTGCCGAAACCCGTCATCACTTCGTCTGCAATGAGCAGCGCCCCGTGGCTTCGGGCGATGTCGGTCACCTGCGGCAGCCAGCCGGCTGGCTGGGGGATCATGCCGGCTGCGCCTTGCATGAGCGGTTCGAAAACGAAGCCCGAGTACGGAGCGCCGCGCTTCTTCTGCGAGACAAGCTTTCGCTCCACTTCGCCGACGCACTCCCAGGCGCATTTGCGGTATTCCCGCGCGTCCTCCCGTTCCGGCCGGGCGCGGTTGAAGGGGCAGCGATAGCAATAGGGCGCCATCACTTCATCGGTTTTGAACAGGAGTCCGGAGAAGCGCCGGTGAAACAAATCAACATGGCCGAGCGCCACCGCCCCGATCGTGTCGCCATGATAGGCGCCCGCGAGCGAAAGGAATTTCGGTTTGCGGCTCCGGCCCGAACGCCGGGCAAATTCGTAGGCGAGCTTGAGCGCGGCCTCGACCGCGGTGGAACCGTCGTCGGAGAAGAATACTTTTGACAATTTACGATTTACGATATTCGATTGACGCGTTTTGCCGCCTGGAGCCGCGTCAATCGTCAATCGTAAATCGTAGATTCAGAAGTGCGCGATCACCTCAATCTCCACATTCGCGCCCTTTGGCAATGCTGCGACCTGGACGGTCGAGCGCGCCGGAAAATCGTTCGTGAAGTATTTCGAGTAAATCTCGTTCATGCCGGCGAAGTCGCCGAGATTCGTCAGGAAAACCGTGCTTTTGACGACGTTGGCGAACGTCATTTGTTGATCGTCAAGAATCGCCTTTACGTTTTGCAGCACGCGTTCCGTTTGCGCTTTGATGTCGCCGGAGATCAAGCTTCCGGTGGCCGGGTCGATCGGGATTTGGCCGGCGCAGAACATCAGGTCGCCCACGCGGACGGCATGATTGTAGGGGCCGACGGCGGCTGGGGATTTCGATGGTTTGATGATGGTTTTCTTGGACATGGTTCTTCGATTAGTTTGTGGCGCAAGGTCTAGCGGCTTTGCCGGCTCAGGTCAAGAAAACCGACCACGCGGCTCTGACGGTCGGATGCAGTCACGTTCATTGTCCCAGATGTTTTCCTGGTGCGATCGGGTGACCGGCCAGAAATTCCTGCGCGCTCATGCGGCGCCCGCCCTCCCGCTGCAGAACAAGAATTCGCAACGCCCCCGCGCCGCAGGCAACGAGGATGCCGTCCTTGGCCGCCGCCAGCACCTGGCCCGGACGGCCGGAGGATTCCGCTATTTCCGCCTCCCAGATTTTCAGGAGGTGCGATTGCGGCGAGGCGGGCAGGTGAGTGAACGCGCCGGGCCAGGGGATCATCGCGCGGACACGGTTCCACACCGACCGGGCCGGCTGGTTCCAATCAATCTGTCCATCCTGCTTTTTGATTTTCGCCGCGTAACTGACGCCCTCCTCTGGCTGGGGCCGGGGCGGCAGTTTGCCGGCCACGTAATCAGGGATTGTGTTCACCAGCAACCCCGCCCCCATTCTTCCGAGCCGGTCGTGCAGGGTTTGGGCGTTGTCGTCGGGATGAATCGCTGTTTTCTCCTGTGCGAGGATGCCGCCCGTGTCCATGCCCGAGTCCATTTTCATGATCGTCACGCCGGTTTCGGCGTCACCGTTCAGGATCGCCCGTTGAATCGGCGCGGCGCCCCGGTATCGTGGCAGCAGAGAGGTATGGACATTGATGCAGCCATGAGAGGGGAGATCCAGGATGGTTTGAGGCAGGATTTGTCCGTAGGCCGCGACCACAATCAACTCGGGCTGCAACCCGCCCAGTTCCTGGAAAAACTTTCCGTCGCGGGCGCTCTCCGGCTGCAACACCGGGAGTTGTTCCGCCAGGGCGATTTGTTTGACCGGCGGGGCTTGGAGCTTGAGTCCGCGGCCTTGCGGCTGGTCGGGTTGGGTCACCACAGCGGCCACTCGAAACGCGAGTGTCCGGAGCAGGGCCAGCAGGCTTTCGGAGGCCAGTTGGGGTGTGCCCATGAAAACGATTCGCAAAGCAGCCATCCGGTTAAGCCAAATGGAAAACTCCGAAAGAAGAAAGTTAAAACGAATCCGCTAATTGCGCGAATGACCGCGAATTGGTCTGGTTTTAATTCGTGAACATTCGCGAGGGTATGAGTTTT
>PLQC01000100.1 GCA_003159675.1 Limisphaerales bacterium | reverse complement strand
GTTGACGCCTATGGGCGACCCGCCGGACGGAATGCGGAAGGGCGTTCCAGGACAGATTCGCATCGAAGTGTCTTCAGTCCTCCGGCTCTTCCGGTCGGCGAGTCGCCGACCGGAACGAGCGGGTCGCGCGTTCCACCCATTTTTCACGCAGGCTCTGAACGCCCCGCTCCGGCCTGTTTGCAATCGAGGGCAGTGTTAAGATTCGCCATTTTTGTGGGGAATATGCCATTATTTGCTTGCGTCATTGGCGGTGAATGGCTTAGTATTTCCCCATATCATATCGGCATGCACGTTCGATCAAAATCTGCATGAATAAGTTTCAACCGACGAGGGTGTCTTGAGCCGCCCCTTTCCTTCACGTAATTTTTCTTCTTCCGGTTCATTCGTCAGGGTCAACGGGAAAATCCGCGCCCGCGAAGTCCGGGTCATCGGCGTCGATGGCAAGCAGGTCGGCGTTCTGTCGCTGGGTGAAGCACTGAACATGGCGCGCGCCAATGGCGTGGATCTGGTGGAAGTTTCGGCGAATGCGGTGCCGCCCGTGTGCCGGCTGGTGGACTATGGAAAGTTCCGTTACGAACAGGCGAAGAAGGAGAAGGAATCCAAAAAGCACCAGCACGCGACGACGGTCAAGGAAGTGCAGCTCAGCCCGCGCATTGATCCGCACGATCTTTCGGTGAAGATCGGGCATGCGGTTGATTTTTTGTGTGAGGACATGAAGGTCAAGATCACGTTAAAGTTCCGGGGCCGTGAGATGGCGCACACAGGATTTGGTTTTGATGTGGTGCGGAAGTTTCTTGCGGAGGCCGCGCCTTTTGGCCATCCCGATTTCGACCCAAAACTGATCGGCAGGGGGATCAACGTGATGATCAGTCCGCTGCCGCGCAACACGCGGGCCAGGAACCCACGCCAGGGCGCCGTCGAGCCGGGCGGGGTTGCCCACCCGCCTCCTTCGCCAGCCTCCCTTCCGCCGCCCGAGCAAGAAGCGAAGCAGCAGTCGCCCTCACCGGCGGGGCAGGCTCAGAACGGGTTCGAGAACAATCCGTTCGCCCAACTCGAGGTCGGGTAGCCGTTGTCCAATAGCCGATAGTCGATCGCCAATAGCCTATAGGCAGGGCAGATGCCAGCAGACCCTGCCGCCGTCGGGCCAAAGTCGGAACGGCTTCGCGAACAATCCGTTCGCCCAACTCGATCCATCGGCTGATCGCCAATAGCCAAAAGTCAATCACCGACAGACAATCGCCGATAGGCGAGGGGGATCTGCCAAGGCCAAGTTGCTGGCGCAGCTTTAGCTATTGGCTCATCGGCTATCGGCTATCGGCTATGGTTGTGTCGGCGCTTCGCCGCGCGCCGCACGGGCGTCCGGGGTTTGATAAAGCGGATGGCTGGGCCCGAGACCGCGCAGGAAGTTGAGACGATATTCCGTTGCTTTCCGTGCTGCCTCGCGCCTTTGCTTCACCTCGCCGGTCAGGTGCCGTTTGCCCTGCACCGGCGAACTCTCGATTGAGACAGTCCAGGCCGTGAGCTGCCGGGCACACGATTCGGCCAGCGAGCGGATTTCCTGCAATCGCGGCACCAGGAGCTTGAGCTTCGGCCGGTCCCTGACCACGGCCATCATCGAGCGAACTTCGCCGGCAGACCCGCGCGCGATGGCCAGGAACGCGTTCAACTCATTGGTGGTCACGCGCTCGAATCCTTCGGCGACGTTATTGGACACGGAAAGCGCCGCGCGGTCGAGTTGGTTGCGGAAGCCGGGTGTGAGCGGCAGGCTCGGTTCCTCGAGCAGATCGAGCACCCGGTTGTAAAGTCGTGCGGCCTCCCGCCAGACCGGCAGGTCCTCGAACTTCTGATACTTTGCCATTGATTCTTCCCTTTCTTGGTTGGTGGTTTGGTTCAAATCGCCAATAGCCGATTGGCAATCGCCAAGACGAATGGCCGATGGTGAGCCGCTTCGTGTTCCTCTCGGGATGCCTTGCGGATCGCACCCATCTCCGATCAAATGGATGACTTTCGAAAATCCCCGACCAGCCGCGGAAACCGGCAGTCCCGGCACACGGCGTCGGAGTGGTCGCAGAAATCCCGGACGATCTGGATGCATCCCTGCTGTTCCGCCGCGCGTCGCAACGTCCGTCGCGGCGCGTCCCCCAGAAGCCGCTGGCGGGCCAGGCGCAACACGGCGTTATCCTCCGCCGCGGGCCAGGCCTGAAAACGGTGTTCGACGGAGCCCTGCAGGCTCTTGTTTTTTCCTTCCAGCGCGCGAACCCAGAGCCAGGGCAGGATGACGTTGACCGCGAGGTCCGTGGCGCGGGCCAGGCCCAGCAGGGGCTGTGGCCGTGCCATTCGCGCCGACCGGAGCGTCCAGTGCCACGACCAGAAATCGTCGCGTGTGACCTGCAAAGTTTCCAGGAGCGATCCGGGTTCCTTTCCCTCCAGGAAATTCGTGGTGCACCAGCGTTCGATGTCGGCGATCAGCCTGCCGGAAGCCAGCCAGTGCGCGGCGAGCGCCAGGCGCCGCTGCGGATGATTGGCCGGCCGCTGGCCGTGAAACCGCCACAGCGAGGCAGGCAGAATGCAATCCTCGAATTCCTCCCGGTCACGCCACCAACAATCCCAAACCCGTCGCAGATAGCCGTCGGCGCCCGTGCGCGAGCGGGTTAATTCCGAAGGCAACAAACCGCCGATGCCCAGCAATCGGGCTTGCAACTCGATCGGAGACATCGACGCAGCGAGCCAGCGCGGGCGTTGTTCGGCCAGGCGGCGCATTGGCCAGGTGTTGTGTTTGTAGCCGAGGGCTCGGAACAGGCCTTCCCAGAGCGATTGTTCCCATCCGACCTGGCGCGCACGGGCCTGAAGTTGCTCCGCCTTGCTTCGGAACCGGATTTCAGCCGCCTCCCTGAGCAACCGGCCTTTCTCCTCCGCCGAAAGCGTTTCGAGAGCGGGACAACATCGACCTCGCAGATTGTCAGGCATGACCGGCTCATCCTCCGAATTCAACCACAAGCCGAGTTCGCCCAGCGTGGCGTCGAGTTTGTCGCAAAGGACAAGGGTGGTCGGGGTCCCGCGCGCCGGGCGGTCTCCCTCCCAGATCACGTGCAGGATGACATCGCGGAACGCGGCGTTGCGGTCATGGCCGTGAGCGATCCAGCCGCCCGCGCGGACGTCCACTTCCACGTCGCCCGAGCGGGGCGGCCCGTTGCCGAACCGAATGACCGCACTCCGGAAATCCGGGCCGCCTTCCCTGCTGATGAATCCGGGATGAAGCACTTGCAGGGTTTCACCGTCTAACGAGACGAGTTGATCGCGCCGGAGGCGCTGATGCAGCCAGACCGCCTGAAGGAGGCGTTCGGGCGGGGCGCCGCTCGGCTCGTGAAGGCGAGGCGCCGCGCCAGCTTCGAGGCGCCACTGCGCATACAAGTTGTTCGGGAACGGCAACACCTTGCCCTCCGTTTTGCGCGCAGTCGCCCGCGATGTCAAGGCGGCAGTGTGTCGGCGTGTTTTTGAGCTTGGACTTTGGCGGGCGGCGCGCAGAATGGGGTGGATCGAAAGGCGGCGCTGACGGTGAACACGAGCATGACTATGTTTTCAGGAAAGCCGAATTCGAATCGATGTCCCGGACGTCTCCTGTTTGGGTGGCTTCTGCTGGCGGCGCCGGCGACTCCCGTGCCGGCGGTGGAGAGCGGTGTGGCCGATATTCGCCGCGACGCCACCGTCATCGCGGTGGAGCAGGTCATGCCGAGCGTGGTGAACATCGCGATCCGGAGCGTGGTGCCCGTCAGGGATCCGATGGAGCGGGCGTACCGGGAATTCTGGCACCAGAAACTTTTCAATGAATACACGAGCCTCGGCTCGGGCGTCGTCATTGACGAAGCCGGATACCTGCTCACGAACGAGCATGTGGTCCGGGGGGCAAACCAGATCGCGGTCCGATTCGGCACCGGCACCAACGATTATTCGGCGACGCTGGTGGCGGTGAACCGGAACATGGATGTTGCCCTGCTGAAATTGAACGGGCGGCCCGGGGAGAAATTTCATGCCATCCGGCTCGCGCGGGAGGATGATTTGCTGCTGGGCGAAACCGTGCTGGCGCTGGGAAACCCGTTCGGGCTTGGCGGTTCGGTGACGCGCGGCATCCTGAGTTCCAAGAGCCGCCGGATGCCGAAGGAAGGGGCGCCGTTGAACATCCCGAACTGGCTGCAAACGGACGCGCCCATCAACCCGGGCAACAGCGGCGGACCGCTGGTGAACTTGCGGGGGGAGTTGATCGGCCTGAACGTGGCGATTCTGGAAGGGGCGCAGGGCATAGGCTTTGCCATCCCAATCAAGGAAGTGCGCCAGGCCTTGGCGGACATCTTTAATCCGGAGACGGCGTCGCGGTGGTTCGGGGCGCGGTTGAGCGTGACGCCGCCGTTGCGGGTGCGCAGTGTCGATCCGCGAAGTCCGGCCGGCGCGGCGGGGTTGCGCGTTGGGGACGCCATCGTAGCGGTGGACGGGCAGCCGGCGCGGGACTACATCGAGTTGAACCGCACCTTGCGCGAAAGCGCGAAAGAGAATTTTAATTTGACGGTGCGGCGGGACGGGGAGGCGCGGGAGGTGAAGGTGCGGCTCACGCCCTTTGGGGAATTGTTCCAGCAGCGCATGGGTGTGGACTTGAAGGAGTTGACAGGGGAGTTGGTCGAGCAGCTTGGACTGGGGCGGCTGGGTGGGTTGGAAGCCGGGCTGCTGATTTCGCGGGTGGAGAAGGGAAGCCCGGCCGAAAAGGCGGGGTTGAGGGAGTACGAGGTGGTGAACGGCATCGGCGGCCAGCGCGTGAGAAATTATCTGGACGCTTTTCAGGCCGTGGTGCAAGTGAAGCCTGGGGAGCGGACGGAAATATCGGTGCTTTCGCCGCGGACGCGGGGCAATCTTATTTTAGGCTATCAAGAAGGCGCGGTGGAGGTTAGGCTCAAGTAGGACAGGGGAACAGCTCCCATGCCAATGAGCAACGGCCATGATGATTGAGGTATCCAATTTGAACAAGCGATACGCCGGCAAGACAGCGGTGTCGGACTTGTCTTTTGAGGTGGAACAAGGCGAGGTGGTGGGGCTGATTGGCCACAACGGAGCGGGCAAGAGCACGACCATGCGGATTCTGTCGTGTTTCATGCCGGCGACTTCCGGCACGGCGCGGGTGGCGGGCCTGGACGTTTTTACGCAAGCCGACCAGGTGCGGCGGCGTATTGGCTATATGCCGGAGAACAATCCGTTGCACCCGGACATGCGGGTGCGGGAATACCTGAAATTTCGGGCGCGCCTCAAAGGCTTGAGCCACAGCCGTTCGCGGGAGAGGGTCGATGCGGTCATCGCGCAATGCGGCCTGGCTGACGTG